>CAZBUC010000021.1:0-15693 GCA_964494965.1 uncultured Maribrevibacterium sp. | reverse complement strand
TAGTTTTACCGTGGTACATACGCCAACCATCAATGCCGCCAAAGTCTTGTCCTATTGGACGATTATTCAGTGGAGCATCAGGCCCCATAGCAGCGTTGGCCTTAGGGTAAGTATCATTATGAAATGCACAAAATAAAAAGGGATCAAACGTTGGCCAGAACATTTGCAAAGGAATACGTTTTAAAATTGAAGTGCTCATCTTTTTTCTCCATCAGAAACAGTGATGCCAATGAGTGAATAATAGCATCTATAAACTTGATTGTTTTATGCTGTTATTGGTTTCAAAAGATCAGTTTTTTAGATTAAAAAACAAAAAAGCCAGAGTGAAACTACTCTGGCTTTAGGCCTAAACTTTTCATTTTATCTAGTCAAATCTAGACTTTTTTAGTGTCGCCATCGGCTTGGCTGGATTGGACACTTTCAGGACTGTTGAGTACATGAGTTTCCTCATCATAACGACCATGCAGATCATCTTTTATCGTCTTCTCCCATAAAGGCACGCCAATAAAATAACCCGCACGACCAATAGCATGGGCCGCAATAGGAGACGTAACAGTGGTGAAAGCCACAACCGCTAACGCTTTAAACGCCACACTACTGTCCATAAAGAACAGCATCACACCAATCATAATAAGACCGGCACCCAAGACACCCGACTTAGTGGTAGCATGCATTCTTGTCAGTAGATCTGGCATTCTAAACACCCCAAGAGAAGCCACCAACATGAAAAAACTTCCACCTAAAATAAACAACGCCGCTAAGATATCAGTTATCATCACGATGACCTCCTTTTTCTAAGTGACGTGCAAAGCCTATTGCCGCCAAGAAAGCCGTTAAGGCAAGCACCATAGCCACATCGATAAAAGCATCACGACCCGTCTCAATAGCGTATAAACCAATAATACCCACCGTCATGGACGCCATAAGCTCTAACGCAACAACACGATCAGGAAGCGTTGGCCCCTTAAATAAACGCCATAACGCTATCAGCATAGCCAAACTCAGTACGATAAAACACAGTACCAAAGTGTATTCGAGTATAAAATTCATCGCATCACCCGCAAGATTTTAGTCTCCATTCGTTTCAATTCAGTCAACACGTCTTCTTCATTGTGCAAGTACATCACATGTACATAAAGCACCTTCCTATCAGACGATATGTCCAAACTTAATGAGCCAGGAGTCAAGGATATGGCATTTGCTAAAAACGTTATTTCTAAATCCGTCTCAGCACGCAGAGGCATAGCAATGACCGCCGGCTTCATCAAATGAATTGGCGTCAAAACGTCATAAGCCACTTTCAAGTTGGCCATGACAAGCTCTTTGGTAAAGAAAACCACAAAGCTAAACAGACGAGGCACGCGCATTCGGTATTGTCTGACTTCTCTATTACGCCTAAAAAGCAAGACAATAACAAAGTACGCAATAATAAAACCGACAATCAAACCGACACCATTCATGGTGTCTGTAAGGGCCGCCCAAATAATTGCTAAAATGAGATTGGATAGCATTACATTCATAGTGCTTGGCCTCCCAATACCGCTTCAATATAGAGATTGGGGTTTAACAACTGATAGGCGGCAATCTCGGCCATTTCATAAATTGGCTGAGCAAAGACGCCGATGGCGACAGTCATCGCAGCCAACACGCCACAGGTCCAGTACAACATAGTATTTCCCGATGCTGCAGGGATGGCAGGAGCGTCTTTAGGAGATGCCTTCCAGAAAGCCTCATTCCAAATTTTTATCATAGAATAAAGGGTTAACAAACCAACCAAGAGAGCTACGCCCACTGCCCACCATGAATAAGCCTCTACACCAGCTTTAATCAAGATAAATTTCGCAAAGAAACCAGACAAAGGTGGTACTCCTGCTAAAGACAACGCAGGTATCAAAAAGAGTACCGCCAACCCTGGGTGATCTTTATACAAGCCGCCCAGTTTCTTTAACTCAAAACTACCACGTAACCTGTATATTAAGCCGGCCACCAAAAACAAATTCGCCTTCACTATAATATGGTGCATGATATAAAACACACCACCAATCAGTGCAAGCGGCGTGAACAAAGCCAAAGCCAACAACATATAACCGATCTGGCTAATAATATGGAAACTTAGAATACGGCGAACTTCGAACTGAGCAGCGGCCCCCAATACCCCAGTCAACATAGTCAGAATGGCGATCCACAATATAATTTCATGGGTAAATCCAATGTCTGAATTAAATATCAGAGTAAATACCCTGTAGAGCGCGTACACCCCGACCTTAGTCAACAATCCAGCAAATATAGCCGACACCGCAACCTGTGGCGTGTGATAAGAAGCTGGCAGCCAGAAAAATAATGGGAAAGCAGCGGCTTTTATTGAAAACGCAATCAGGTACAGACAAGCAATGACAGTCACCATATTCTGATCATCAACACTGCGGAGCTTAACGGCAATATCAGCCATATTTAATGTGCCAACCAAACCGTATGTGAATCCGATGGCCGTCAAAAAGATGGCCGAAGACAACAAGTTCAAGGTCACGTATTTGATCGCACCTTCCATTTGCGCCCGCTCGCCCCCTAATATAAGCAGAGCAAAGGAGGCCACTAGAAGCACTTCAAACCAAACATACAAGTTAAAAATATCACCGGTTAAAAATGCCCCGTTTACGCCCGCTAATAACACGTGCAGTAAAGGGTAATAACCAAACCGTTCAAAACGTATATTTACGGTTTTAAGACTGTAAAGTGCCGTAGCAAATCCGGTAATAGACGCCAGCACGACCATAATCGCACCCAGCATATCCGACACTAAAACAATACCAAAAGGAGCAGGCCAAGAACCCACCTCCAAAGTAAAAATACCTACCCTTTTTGTTTCATATAACAAAACGACAGAACTCACTAACAATAGCCCTGTGCCTAAAGCTCCAATCCAACGCTGAGCGCTATGATTGTTCAGCATTGTTAAAGATATCGCCCCAAGCATTAATGGAATAATTATGGGCAGCGCAATCAAAACTTCCAGATCCATTAATCGGTTTCCTTCATTTCATTCATATCGTCGGTCTGCATTACTTCCGTTGCCCTATGAATCAATACAACGGCAAAAGCAAGAACGCCAAAACCAATTACTATCGAGGTTAAAATAACCGCCTGAGCCAATGGATCAGCGGCCGCACCTGCTATTTTTTCCGCACCTTCAGGTATAAACGGAGGCACGCCTCGCTCCATGCCAGCCACGGTAAAAATCAACAAGTTTGCGGCGTTCGACAATAAAACCAAACCGATCACCAGTTTCACGACAGATCTGCGCAACATCATATAAATCGCGGCCGCGTAAAAAGTCCCAATCAAAATAGCCATCAAAGTTGTCATTAATGCTCCCCTTCCGCCAATGCGAATACCACAGTCAGTACAGTCCCTATGACACCAAGATACACACCAATATCAAATATCAGCGGGGTGCTGAGTTTCAACTGACCAAAAATAGGTATCTCAACTAACCACCACTGGGCCGTAAAAAAACTCTCGCCCACCAAGAGTGCTGGCAATGATGCAAAAGCAGCCAGCACTAACCCAACACCCACAAGCTGTAGAGGATGTACTCTCAACATATCTCGAGCAGATTTATAATCATCAGCAAATAATTTAAGCGATACGGCAGCAGCCGCAACCAAGCCACCAATGAATCCACCACCTGGCTCATTATGGCCGCGCAATAACAAAAATAGAGAAAAAATCACTAACAAAGGTAAAAGGAGCGAACTCCCTGTACTCAGAATTAAGGACTTCATATTGAAATGTCTTGTTTTCATTACGACTCTCCCTTATCTGCTTTTTTCGCTTTCAATCTGGCTTTTCTTTTCGAGCGTCGTAAAGTCACCGCAGCACGTCGATCAGAGTTGGTGACAGGTAAAGCCCCTGTACGCAAATGAATCATGGCGTATACACCAATCGCCACCAGCGCTAAAACGAATACCTCGCCTAACGTATCAAGCGCCCTAAAATCGACGAGAATCACGTTTACCACATTACGGCCATAACCTAACGGGCTACTGTTGTCTAAGAAATAGCCGTAGATTCCTTCCAGTTTTCGCGCACTAGTAATTGCAAGTATCAACACCGTCATCAAAAGACCGATTAACCCCGCCAGAACAGCATCGCGCAATCGGGTTCCTGTAGAGGACATATTACGAAACTCTGGCAAACGGTATAGCACTAACACCAACAGCAATACCGTAATGGTTTCCACCAAGACTTGTGTAATGCCTACATCGACCGCACTGAAAAATACATACAGTAGCGCAACCCCAAACCCTAGGGAGCCCAACATAGCAACAGCCGCTAAGAAAGAGCCTACCGTCACAGCAATAACCGCAGATAAAATCAGTATCAGCACAGTAATAAACTCATGAACTCTGATATCCGCAAAACTAATATTCAGCTCTAAATGATTGACTCTAAATAATGCCCAGCCAACAATAATAATCAGTGCTCCCAGCGTAGTGTATAAGTAGTTACGCAGGTATCCGCTTTGAAGTGTTGTCGTTTGCCAACTTGCAAAACGTGTCATCCCTAACATCAAGCGCTCATACCCTACTTCAGGCCCATACTTCTCAGCAGTGTCCATAAAACGAGTAGCATGACGCCAACCTGACCAGAACTTAAACATAACCAAGCCAAGTATTAAGGTCGTTGCCGTTAGCATCAGCGGCAAATTAATACCGTGCCATAAAGACAGTGTCATAGTGACCGGTTGACCATAAATAGCTGAAGCAGCTGCGATTAAAATACCATTACCAGCCAGCGATGGCACAAGACCAAATACTAGACCTAGCACAGCCAATATAGCTGGACCTAAGAGCAGAGCAATATTGGGATCATGTGGTTTTTTAGGCGTTTCAATTCGTTCACCAAACCAAGGTTTGAGTGCAATAATAGCCGCAACTAAAACCACCATAATATTGGCAACTAAGGTGGCAATCGTTAATCCAAGCTGCCAAATCGAAGCACTTAATACCGCTTCCAACAGCAACTCTTTACCGACAAAACCAAATAAAGGAATAATGCCCGCCAGAGACAAAGACGCCAAGATAGCAACACCCGTGGTGAGCGGCATACTTGAACGCAAGCCTCCCGCATCGCGGAAATCCTTAACCCCCGCTGAGTGATCAAGAATACCGGCCACCATAAATAAAGCCCCCTTGTATAAAGCATGGGCCAACAAGAAGGTGACAGCCGCTAAAGCCGCTTTTTCACTCCCCAACCCGAGCAACATTGTAAGGGTTCCCAGCGCCATAACCGTGGAGTAAGCCAAAACCCGCTTCACTCCAGTCGCACGACTCGCTAAAAATATTCCCGTTACCATAGTGACCGCACCAAACAAGCTCAAGATTATGAGCCAAGCATCGCTTCCACCCAAACTTGGATGCAGTCTTGCCATTAGGTAGATGCCGGCTTTCAACCTCGTTGCCGAGTGTAAGTAGGCAGAAACCGGCGTTGGAGCCGCCATGGCGTTTGGTAGCCAGAAGTGAAAGGGGGTTTGCGCTGATTTAGTAAACGCGCCTAACAGGATTAGCAATAACATGGGCAAATACAAGGCGTGCTCTGAGAGTGATCCAGACGCCAGAATAGTACTTAGTTCAAAACTTCCAGACACCATGCCAAGCATGATCAAACCGGTCATTAGGGCAAGTCCCCCCATGACGGTAACCATCAAACCTTGATGCGCTTTCTTACGTGAATCTTCTTGCTCATGATTGAAGCCAATAAGCATAAAAGAAGTGATCGTTGTCAGCTCCCAAAACACAAACAAACTAATCAAGTTGTCCGATAACACTAAACCGAGCATTGAGCCCATAAAGCCCAATAAAAAGATATAAAAACGGCCTAATGACTTGTGCTCATCCAAATATCGACCACCGTAAACTAGGATAAAAAATCCAATCCCAGTGATAAGCAAAGCAAACAACAGTGACAAACCATCAACCAAAAAGCTCAGCTGTATTTGCAATCCTGGGAACCAAGAATAAACGAAGCGAAACGTTTCTCCCTGACCAACCGAAGACAACATGCTCGCAAAGTACACGAACAGTGAAGCGGGCAATATAGACAAAAGCCAACCGCTTTGCCGACCACTGATACGATGCAACCAAGGAGCAAAGCAAGCAAGAACAAAGCATGACAGCACGGCTATCAGCATCATGTGACATTCCTTAAAGCACGTGAAACAAACATATTAATTTACACCTAAATTAGTAATTAAACGTTATCAAATCGACTGTAATCCCTCAAGAATTTTAGGCAGATAGTCCATTACACCCTTGAGTGACAACCCGCTTGCATTTTTATTTGCAAGCCAAAAGTGTCAAGCAATCACACTAACACCCCCTCCTCATTGTGACTTCTTACATCGCCATTGGCGTAATCAGCCTACCCGAACATAAGACCAAATTGACGCGTCAATTCAGCCGCAGAAACCTCTTTACAACCTGATGTATTTTGCCCACACCACATAGACGAAAAATCGTCCAAGCCCTGTTTTTCCGCCAACGTTTTTAACTGCGCCATCTCCATGGAAGCATAGGGAAATACTGGAACACTCTCGTCTATATAATGAAAATCTTTCATTACTCGATTCACGATACCTCTGGCAGGCCGACCGGTAAACACGTTAGTTAAAGCTGTGTGATTCACTCTCGAGCTCTTTAACGCCGCTCGATGCAGTGGGGATGTTTTGGCTTCATCACATAACAAGTACGCCGTGCCTATTTGCACAGCCGACGCACCTAATGCTATGGCGGCATTAATACTGGGCGCATCGCAAATACCACCGGCCGCGATAACAGGCACATTCACTTTGTCGACTACTTGAGGCAATAATGAAAACAAACCAACTTGAGTGGAAACCTCTTTCGATAAAAACATACCTCGATGACCACCCGCTTCCAGACCTTGCGCTATGATGCCATCCACCCCGTTCGCTTCTAACCAAAGCGCTTCGTCCAGTGTCGTTGCAGAAGACAAAATCTGTGTTCCCCAGCGTTTAATCCGCTTAAGCAACTCAGGTTCTGGCAGACCAAAATGAAAGCTAATAACAGGAGGTGCAAAGCCTTCTATTGCATCAGCAATGTCATGATTAAATGGCATCCGCGTCGCGGCTTTTATGGACTTATCATATTGCCCAAAAAGCTCATCAAAATACGGCTTTAACGAGGCTTGCCATTGTTGGTGCTTGTTTTCATCGTATTGCGCCATTTGATGGCAGAAAAAATTTAGATTATAAGGCCGACTTGTCGAACCTTTTATCAGGGAAACATGATGGCCAATTTCATCTGCGCTTAGCATGGCGCACGGCAAGGAACCCAAGCCCCCCGCTGTTGATACAGCAACAGCCAGAGCACTGTCTTGGACGCCTGCCATCGGTGCTTGAACAACAGGAAGCTCTGTTCCAAGCCACTCACAAAAGTCAAAACGATTCATAAAACCTCATTGGTAGCCCTTTTTTACGTTTGTCTCTTTTATAGCGCATTTTTTGAACGTACGCCCATATGACACTCATTTACATTTTTAGTGCCATAAATATTTACCCTGTTTAAATAATTGCTGTAACCTAATAGCGCCCAATCGTTATTTTAAATAATCGTTATACTCTTGTTCTGTATAGACAATAGCGTATCAAGTTATATAAACGCATCGGTGTTTGGGAAGGTCACCTATTAAACGGACATGTTTTTTGCAGAAGGTGATAGCTAAATTAAGAAGGTGATAATTGAATTCTGGGAGCAATAACTGAATTCAGGAACAATAAAAAAGGTGTCTTACAAGACACCTTGATTGCATTACATTTCCAATCTAAAGCACTACAGTCCCGTAGCTGGGTTCTGAATGGGATTGGCTCAAGGCGCCTTGCGCATGAGGAATAAAGAAGATTTTTGCTTCACCCTCCTCTTTGAGCGTATCAGAAGCATCCCCTTTCCAAGCGATCTTCCGCTCGTCTCGCGGCGAAACACCAATGTGCTTACGGTAACAACGGCTAAAGTGCGGCGTCGAAATAAAACCACAGGCCATGGAAATTTCCACAATCGACATATTGGATTGTTTCAACAGTTTGCGGGCTCTCTCAAGCCTTAAACGCAGATAATAACGGGAAGGTGAGCAATCTAAATAGCGGTGGAACATACGTTCTATTTGTCGACGGGACACATCCACAAAAGTGGCCAGCTCGTCCAATTCAATGGGTTCTTCTAGGTTGTTTTCCATCAGCTCAATCACATCCACCAGCTTAGGTGTGCACATTCCCACACTGTTGAATTGACGCATTGGCATACGTTGCTGATCGGATTCACTGCGAATACGATCGCAAATAAACATATCGGAAATGGCGTTAGACAGTTTCGGGCCGTGCTGCTTAGTCATCATGTTCAAAAACATGTCCATTGGTGAACTTCCACCGGACGAGGTAAGACGATCACGATCAATGGAAAACAATTTATTATTGCAATTTACTTTCGGAAACGCTTCTTGCAACGCCGTGAGACATTCCCAATGCACACTGCATTGGTAGCCATTCAATAATCCGGCATAGGCAAGCACATAGGCACCTGTACAAATACCCGCCAATTTCACTCCTTTACGCGACTGTTTTGTCAGCCAAGACACCTGCCTAGCATTAAACGCTCGGGTAATATCAACGCCACCAGCCACGACAATAAGATCGAACTCGGCTTTATCTTCCATGGACACATCTGGCGTCAGTACTAGGCCGTCACTGGCGGTCACTGGCTGGCCTGTTTCTGAGATTAAGGTCCAACTGTACAACTCTTCTGCCGAGAGTTGATTGGCCATTCGTAATGGCTCTATCGAGGAGGCCAGTGCAATCATAGTAAAATGATCCAGCAACAAAAAACCCACTCTCGTCTTATTCCTTGCATCAAACATCGTCGCTGAGTTATCCGCCATAATTTCATCCTCGTCTACATGCTTTAGCTTACACAGCAAGACTTAGGCCAAGTCCTAAACTTCTGTCAGCAGCACTTATTTTTATTTTTAAAGGAAATCCAACACCGTCCATTTGCACGATAGATACTAATATAGTGCTATTTCATTTAATACGCTTCTGCTTTCTTGCTCGTTTATCGACGAAAAATCCACCTCGACGAACCAATTTAAACCACAGCGCTTCGTTATTGCGCACTGCCGCCATCACAGCGACAGCTGATCGCAACCCTTAAAACTCAATAACCACATCGGTTTTTGGCACAGTACAACAAGACAACACGTAACCAGCTTCCACATCATCGTCGGTAATGCCGCCATTATGGTCCATCTGAGTTTCTCCCCCCTTCACCAGCACTTTACAGGTTCCACAAATCCCCATGCCACAGGCCTTGGGTATCATCAAATCCAACCTAGCGGCAGCATTATGAAGCGTTTCTCCTGCCATAATCTGAATACTCTTACCAGAATGAGCAAATTCCACTCGCAATAAATCGGTCTGATCAAACGCCTCGGCCTCAGCCTGAGCCACTTCCGCCTGCTCTATCGCCTCTTCAACGACTTCTATTGGAGTCGCACCAAATGACTCCTCGTGATACCGCTTCATATCAAAACCTCTTGCTTGAAGTAAGGTTTTCACGGCGTTCATATAAAGCGCAGGGCCACAACAATAGATTTCACGCTCCATAAAATCGGGGGAAATCATATCCAGCTTGGCCGCATCCAAATAACCTCGGTAGCCTTGCCATGGCAAGCCATTTTCCATGCGTTCAACAATGAGATACAAACCAAAATTATCTAAACGCGCAGCCATATGATCTAACTCGCGAGAATAAATCACATCACGAGGAGAACGCGCACTATGAATAAAAGTCACATCCACATCCGCATTGGTATCAAACCACCAGCGCGCCATAGACATTACTGGCGTGATACCGACACCACCCGACAATAGCAATACCTTATCCGCCGGAAAATCAATACAGTTGAACTGACCAACAGGGCCATGTACGGCCAATTCATCCCCCACCGACATATTGTCATGCAACCAGTTCGACACCTCGCCACCCGGCACTCGCTTTACCGTAATCGAGAAACTGTAAGGCACAGACGGAGAGCTTGAAATCGTATAAGAACGCATCACCTGCTTGCCTTCTATCTCTAACTCTAACGTCACGAATTGACCCGGCTTAAAGAAGAACATCACCGGCTGCTGAGCCATAAAGCAAAAGGTTTTAACGTCCCATGTTTCATGAATGATCTTCACACAACGGACATTGTGACGTCCGTTGACCCACGTTTGTGTATTGACGGGTGCTAAATAATCGGCTGTAGCGGAGGCGTTGGAAAAGTTGGCCATAGTAATCTCTCTCGTTTAAATGTCGCGTTGCACCGGTAATACATTGTTCCTGTAATACACTGCTCCTGTAATACACTTCTATACCGTTAAAGCAGGAATAAAAGGCACCGTTTGAGCGCATTTTGGATCCAGTTGGCTATTCCAAATTATCTCTGCGCGACAAATACTTGCTCATGCCAGTCAATGCCAGTAAACACAAGGTCTTACGGGTCGATTTAAATACCATCTGATGTCGTGAATAGGCATTTCTTTCCCATCCAGTTAGGCGACTATAACCTTGCAATTTATCGCCACTGTTAAACAGTCCATCAATCTTTTTGTCATGTAAGGCCCAGAAAGATGAATCAACACGACCTATTAAATGTACGTCATGCTTCCGTTAATGAAGCGAAGATCGCCATGTCTGAAACCCTCGAAAAACGCGCCAGCAATTATTCACTTGACGCCGCTCTCTACAACGACCCACACATGTTTCGAATTGACATGGAAGAAATCTTTCAAAAAGAGTGGCTGTTTGTGGGTATGAGCAGTGAAATCCCCAAAAAAGGCGATTACTTCACAGTCGAAATTGGGCAAAACCCTGTGCTTATTTTGCGTGATGCCGAAGGTAACATTAACGCGTTTCACAATACCTGTCGGCACCGTGGCTCGGTTATTTGCACCCAACATAGAGGCAAGGTCGCCAATCTCGTCTGCCCTTACCATCAGTGGACTTACGACCTAAAAGGCAACTTACTGTTTGCTGGCACCGAAATGGGCCAAGAATTTGATACGAAGCAACATGGGTTAAAAGCGGCGCATTGCAAAACCGCAGGAGGGTTTATCTTTATCTGTTTGGCTGAAACCGCGCCAGACGATGAGTTTCATGACTTCTTATCCACTCTCAATGACTACATGGAACCCTACGACGTAGAAAATACCAAGCTGGCGGTTGAATCCACCATGGTTGAAAAAGCCAATTGGAAACTGGTCATTGAGAATAACCGCGAATGTTATCACTGCGCGGGAAGTCACCCAGAATTGCTCAATACCTTACTAGAATGGGACGACACCGAAGACCCAAGAGCACCACAAGACTTTTTAGATCACTACAACGCCCAAGCCGCTCAGTGGGATAAAGAAGGCATTCCTCATAAGCTAAAAAGTTTTGGCGCAGTGCAACGCAATCGAATCGTGCGCATGCCGCTTAAAAAAGGCACACAAGTCATGACCATCGACGGCTCAGCGGCGTGTACCAAAACGTTAGGACGCATTCAAAATCGTGAACTTGGCTCAATGCGTATCCTGCACTTGCCTAATTCTTGGAATCACATGCAATCGGATCATTTTGTGGTGTTTCGTGTATTGCCGGTTTCAGCCCAAGAAAGCATAGTGACGACAAAGTGGTTTGTGCACAAAGACGCCGTAGAAGGTGTGGATTATGATCCAGAAAAACTGCGCCGAGTTTGGGATGCCACCAACGAGCAAGACAAAGTACTGGGGGAACGCAATCAGCGCGGCGTAAACTCAATTGGTTATCAGCCAGGACCCTACTCCAATACGTTTGAATTTGGCGTGATAAACTTTTTGAACTGGTACTCCAACACCACTCGCAACAATTTATCCTCAAACAATTTATCTTAAAACACTCTATCCTCAAACACACTATCTTCAAGATAGTCACTCACCCTGCGATGAAAAGTGGCCCACCAAGCGCCCTTTTCACCGCGTTTTTTTGAACTTATAGGCAACTTAATAACGTATAAACAGTCAATACCCTAGGCAAGCAGCATTGTACCGCCATCATTTTCGTTAATATGGCACACAGTACCATCTTAGTTTGTCTTGCTGTATCGTCATGTCACATCACATAACGTAAGAGAGTTTATGTCAATTACGCCGCCCCTAAAGGGGCGGGCTTGTAAAAGCCAAGTTGACCAGATCACTCACTGAGGTCTATATGTGAGTAGACGATATTTTGGACATAGACACCCTCGGATGCCACCTCAGTCCGTTGCTCTGTCGAGGCACTGTAAACAGGCTTAAAGCGTTATAGCCAGTCAACCTCATCTAAAGCCTTAATATCTGATCGAGAGGAAGTCGGATTCTGTGTGTGCCTCAAGCAGACAGATACGCATAACTCGAAGGAGAAACACGCTATGATCGTGTTTGTACTAAATAAACATGGAGAACCGTTAATGCCATGCAAGCCACAGAAAGCAAGAATCTTGCTTAAATATGGGGATGCAAAGGTGGTCAAACGGACTCCTTTTACTATCAAATTGTTAGGCGGTAGCGCCGGTTATAAACAAACGCTTGTGGCTGGAATAGACACAGGCAGCAAAACGATTGGCTGTGCCGTGGTTGGTCTAGGTAAAGTGATTTACCAGAGCCAAGTTGCTTTGCGACAAGATGTGTCTAAAAAGATGGAACAACGCGCCATGTATCGAAGAAATCGCCGTGGAAGAAAGTGCCGATACCGACCGGTACGATGGGCTAACCGCGCATCGATGCGTAAAGCCGGACGTTTAGCACCTAGCTTACAGTCAAAACTGAACTCGCATTTACGTGAGAAAACCTTTGTTGAATCCATCTTGCCGATCAGTCAGTGGAAAGTAGAGACGGCGAGTTTTGACATTCACAAGATCATTCACCCAGAAGTGACGAGAGAGGGTTATCAAAACGGCGCCCAAAAGGGCTTTTACAACGTCAAAGCCTATGTACTTCACCGTGATAGCTACCAGTGTCAGTCTGGTCGTAAAGGCAAGCACAGTCTGAAATTACACGTACACCACATCCAATTTCGCTCTAATGGTGGTACGGATACACCATCAAATTTAATCACTTTGTGTGAAGCTTGCCACGCTGATTTACATGCAGGGAACTTTGAGTTTAAAACGAAACCATCTCGAACCAAACATGCCACTGAGATCGGCATAATTAAGTCTCAATTAAAGAAAAAATGGCCTTTTACTGAAACGTTTGGGTACGAAACAAAGTTTAAACGAGAGCAAATTTTGGGTTTACCAAAAGAGCATTATTTCGATGCTGTTGCGGTCTGTTTAGAAGATGGTGAGCTTGTCGAGTTCAGTCCAAGTGTCTACTTCAAACGACACGTATCGAAAGGAGATTATCAGTTAACCAAAGGCGCTAGATCTGAAAAGAAAATCCCAGTGGGTAAGATTTATGGTCTTAAAAAGCATGACTTTATCTCGACTCCTCAGGGTGACGGGTTCGTTAAAGGAAAGCGAAGCACGGGGTATTTTGCACTAGAAACGATCATAGGCGAAACCGTTCACGCCAGCGCGAACGTCAAGAAAAACGCGGTTCGTGTTTCAGCTCGAACCACCACATTAATTCAAAAAATGGAGAGTGCAAGCAATTCCTCCTCCCGCTAAAGCAGGAGGTATCCTTGCCTGAAAAATGATGAACAAACCCTACAACACGCTCACCCCATCTGAAGCTAATGTGATCATACATAAAGGCACAGAACGCCCCTTTACCGGTGAATACACAGACACTATGGAAGGCGGCTTGTATGTTTGCCGCCAATGCGACAGCCCCCTTTATACCTCAGAGCATAAATTTTTATCCCATTGTGGTTGGCCAAGTTTTGATGACGAAATCCCCAATGCGGTAAAACGCGTGCCCGATGCCGATGGTCGACGCATCGAAATCGTCTGCGCCAACTGCGAAGGCCATCTTGGTCATGTGTTTGAAGGCGAAAGACTCACAGAAAACAACATCCGCCACTGTGTCAATTCCATCTCAATGAAGTTTTTCCCTAACGACTGAACCAAGCAATGCACAAAACCTGTTCATAACGCAGTGCCATATTATAATGGCACTGCGTTATAACACGGATAAATCATAACAGAATCATTCAATAGACTTTTGGCAAATCATCCCACTTGGTCGTGTAAGCTGGCGACAAATGCTCTCGTTTCATTGACCATTGCGGTGATACCCCTTGCGAGGCAAAGAAAACCTGGCCAATGCCACTGCGGTTGATCTTATCCATGATACCCATTAAGGCTTTTGAATTGGCTTTTGTATTATCGACGCACAGGAAGTCTTGCTGAAACGTCCCCTGTTCATAAAAATCAGCCAGCATGACACCGGCCTTGGCATAACGATAACCATCACGATACAGTCGATGAAAAATACCCTCAGCGACCGCTAATAAATCTCGTGTATCATTGGTTGGATTCGGCAGCTCCACAGTGAGCGACTTTGAATACTGTGGTTCGTTTGGGATAAAAGGACTGGTACGAATAAACACACTGACCACGCGGCAAAAACGCTGTTCGCCACGTAACTTCTCAGCGGCACGGGTCATATATTTGGCAATGGCTTCGCGCAATTCTCGCTTATCTGTGACTTTATGACCAAATGATCGACTGCAAATGATCTGTTGCTTGGTTGGCTTAACCGACTCCAAATCCAAACACGACACCCCATTCAATTCTCGAATCGTTCGCTCCATCACCACAGAAAACTCGCTGCGTATCACTTTGGAGTTCGCATTCGCCAGATCCAATGCGGTGTGAATGCCCTTCACTTTAAGCTTGGCTGTCGTTCGACGGCCAACGCCCCACACATCACTCACATCCACCAAGGCTAGCAAGCGTTTTTGCCTATCTGGATTCATCAAATCCACCACCGAACCGGTGGCTGGGTACTTCTTCGCCGCATGATTCGCCAACTTCGCCAGCGTTTTCGTTGGCGCGATGCCCACACCGACAGTGATACCCGTCCATTTGTCCACTTTTGCCTTCACTTGTTGACCAAACGCCAGCAAATCCGCCACACGCTCGACACCGGTTAAGTCTATAAAAGCTTCATCAATAGAATATACCTCAACACGCGGCGCCTCCTCTTCCAAAACAGACATTACTCGATTCGACATATCCGCATACAAGGCATAATTCGACGAAAAACACACAACGCCATGTTTTCTTAGCGCGTCCTGAACCTGAAAAACGGGCACACCCATTTTAATACCCAATGCTTTCGCTTCTTTAGAACGCGCAACGATACAACCATCGTTATTCGACAACACCACAACAGGCGTGTGCCTTAGGTCAGGCCGAAATAATTTCTCGCAACTCGCGTAAAAATTATTGCAATCCACCAAAGCAAAAGACGTGTTCTTAGCCGCGCTCATATTTGCGGACCACCCCCGTGACCACACCGAAAATCTCCAAACCCGATTCCTCAGTAATGTGAATCGCTTTATAGGCTTTATTCTTCGGCCGCAGCAACACATTGGGATTCAACTCTAACGTTTTCACCGTCATCTCCCCATGGATACAAGCAATGACAATATCCCCATGTGCTAATGTTGGTAGCATTGAATTTCCCCTGAT
>CAZBUC010000020.1:0-15937 GCA_964494965.1 uncultured Maribrevibacterium sp. | reverse complement strand
TCCGCTTGTAAACCCTTATCATTGCTGTAAAAAGGGAGTAGTATGCACAACTCGTTTAAATTCATTCATACTGAAAGAGTTGCTTTATGAAGCAGTCTTTGCAATTAAAACTTGGCCAACAACTGACCATGACCCCTCAACTGCAGCAAGCCATTCGCTTACTGCAGCTTTCTACGTTGGACTTAAAACAAGAGATCCATGAGTTCCTCGAATCTAATCCACTTTTAGAACTGGATGATGACGAGCAATCTCACATTGACCTTCCTGCGAGCATAGAATCTAAAAGTGCAGTAGAAAACCTAGTCGATCGTAACGAAGAAGAGCGGATTGATTCAGAATGGACAGAAAGCATTCCTGAAGAGCTGTCAATCGACAGCAACTGGGATGATACCTACCAAAGCTCTGCCACGGCAGGAGACAGTCACAACTTCGATAGCCATAATTTCGAAGGTGACAGTGACTTTGAAAGTCGAAACGCACCGACGGAAAGCATTCAAGACCACTTAATTTGGCAGCTCAACCTCACCCATATGTCAGACAGAGACATTGAGATTGCCTACGCCATTATCGAATGCGTGCAACCCGATGGCTATTTGAGCATCTCTCCTGAAGATATATGGGAATCGTTGAGCAGTGAATTAGAAGACCTAGATATTGAGGAAGTCACTGCGGTACAGCACAGGCTTCAACGTTTCGACCCCGTTGGTGTTTGCTCCATTGACCTTCGCGACTGCTTACTTGTCCAACTTGAGGCTTTTAGAGACCACCCTCTGTACAAGAGCACGCATAATATCATCAATCACTACTTACCCTTGCTGGGAAGTCGTGACTTCACACAATTGAGCCGTAAAACGCGACTCA
This sequence comes from uncultured Maribrevibacterium sp., assembly GCA_964494965.1. Taxonomy (GTDB): domain Bacteria; phylum Pseudomonadota; class Gammaproteobacteria; order Pseudomonadales; family Marinomonadaceae; genus Marinomonas. Next base: position 15,076 of record CAZBUC010000020.1, on the reverse strand, counting down.
AAGACGAAGCACTGAAAGACATCATTTTACTGATCCAACAGTTAAATCCTAGACCTGGCTCGGCTATTGATGCCGGCGATACGGATTATGTCATACCAGATGTGACGGTCAGAAAAAAACAAGACGTGTGGCAAGTCGAGCTAAATAACGACGCCCTACCCCCTATTAAGATTAATGAAACCTATTCTGCGATGGCAAGCACAGCGGCCACATCAGAAGATGCAACCTACATCAAAACATCGCTGCAAGAAGCCAAATGGTTCATGAAGAGTCTACAAAGCAGAAACGAGACCCTTCTAAAAGTGGCCAGCTGTATCGTCAGTCGACAAATTGACTTTTTTGAATTAGGCGAAGAAGCCATGAAACCTATGGTGCTTCATGATGTCGCAGAAGAAGTGGGCATGCATGAGTCCACTATATCTAGGGTAACAACGCAAAAATTCATGCATACCCCTAAAGGCATCTTTGAACTTAAATACTTTTTCTCAAGCCATGTGAATACCGCATCAGGTGGAGAGTGCTCATCAACGGCAATTCGCGCTATGATTAAAAAGTTAGTAGCTGAAGAGCCAGCTAAGAAACCTTTAAGTGATAATAAACTAGCGGCTGTGTTGGCTGATCAGGGCATTCAAGTTGCCCGTCGTACCGTTGCTAAATACCGTGAGGCGATGAACATCCCTCCTTCCAATGAACGCAAAAGACTGATCTAAACGGAAACCATTTTATCATGTCCTTGAAATCGCTATTAAAACCAGAACTTGTCCTTGCCAAGCAAGATATTGTCAGTAAAAAGCGCGTATTGGAAAATATTGCGTCGGCTGTGTCCGATCGGATGCATTGTGAAAATGAAGCTGTTTATGAGGCGCTGCTTGGCCGAGAAAAGCTAGGAAGTACAGGCATCGGAAATGGTATCGCCATTCCACACTGCCGCCTTGAATCCGCTAATCGTACCGCTATTGTTGTCATGTCGTTGCAGACCCCTATAGACTTTGACTCTATCGACAAAAGAGCGGTTGACCTTATATTTGCTTTAATAGTTCCACCACACGAATGCGATCAACACCTATCAACCTTGGCTAAGATTGCAGAACTGGCCCAATCACCAGAATCATTAGAGAAACTTAGAGCCGCACAAACCGATAATGAATTATTTGACGTTTTTGATTCGTTGATTTAGGAAACAAGCATGCAGGAAGAAACTTTAACCATTATCAATAAACTTGGTTTACACGCCCGAGCAGCCGGTAAACTGGTTGAAACAACCATGCGTTATGATTCTGATATCACCATAGAAAAAGAGGGACGTAACGTAGACGGTAAAAGCATTATGGCCATCATGATGCTAGCCGCCGGAAAAGGCACAGAAATTCGCATTAAAGTGAACGGTGAAGACGAACACGCAGCTATCCAAGACATTGTTGCGCTTATTAATAACCGCTTCGGTGAAAGCGAGTAATCAATCATGACTGAGCAGAATACGCTTAAACATTTGCAAACGGTTACCGAGTCGCTTGAGACGGGTGCGACCATGCAAATTCGTTATTTACTTAACGGAGCGTTGCCAGCTCAAGATGTTGCTCGACTGCTCGAGTCCTCTCCCCCTAAAGAACGAAAGCTTCTTTGGGAGCTGATAGAAGCCGAAAACCAAGGTGAAGTTCTACAGTATCTAACAGAAGATGTCGGCATTCAGTTCATGAAAAACATGGACACCGAGCGTCTCATTGCGGTTTCAGGGCATTTTGAAAGCGATGACTTAGCCGACTTACTGCAACAGCTTCCTGAAAAAATTGTTCGAGAAGTCTTGGCTTCCATGTCCAGCCAAGACAGGACAAGAGTCGAAAGGCTACTGAGTTACTCGGAAGACTCAGCCGGCGGCTTGATGAACACGGACACCATCACTATCCGTCCAAACATCACTGTTGACATTGTGTTCCGTTATTTACGCAGACATAACACGCTACCAGACATGACCGAAAGCCTTTTGGTTGTCAGCCGCTCAGACAAACTGTTAGGCACACTACCTCTTACTACTTTACTCGTGTCAGATTTGAACGCCACCGTTCGTGACATTATGGAGACCGAATACACCGTTATAACCGCAGAAACACCAGCCAATGATGTCGCTCAATTATTTGAAAAAATGGACTTGGTGTCTGCCCCTGTTATTGACGGGCACAGTAAAAAACTCCTTGGTCGCATTACCATTGATGATGTAGTCGACGTTATACGTGATGAAGCAGAGCACTCGATGCTAAGTATGGCGGGTCTAGACGATGATGAGGACACCTTCTCCCCCATCATGAAAACCACCAAGCGCCGTGCTGTATGGCTTGGTATCAATCTTATTACCGCGTTTATTGCCTCTTATGTTATTGGTCTTTTTCAAGACACTCTTGATCAAATTGTTGCTCTAGCTATCCTGATGCCTATTGTAGCCAGCATGGGCGGCATAGCAGGATCACAAGTACTAACACTGGTGATACGCGGTATTGCCTTAAATCAAATTGGAGCAACCAACACACGTTGGCTGTTAAATCGAGAACTCATAGTAGGACTTCTCAATGGCGTGCTTTGGTCTGCTGTGATTGCAGTCTTGACAGCGTTTTGGTTTGACAACATCAAGATTGCCTATATCATTGCAGGTGCGATTGTTATCAATCTACTTTTTGCCGCTGCAACAGGCACACTTTTACCCATTTTACTAAAAAAACTCGGCATAGACCCCGCCCTTGCAGGCAGTGTTATACTGACGACTGTGACCGATGTGGTTGGATTTGTTTCCTTCCTTGGTCTCGCCACTATCTTTCTTATATAGGTTCCCATGACAGACTTTGATCAATTTGAAAACGAAGAAGAAATCCCTAAGAGCAAAACCCAGATCAAGCGTGAAATGGAAGCCTTACAGGATCTCGGAAAAAAACTACTTAGCTTAAGCAAAAACCAATTAAAAAAAGTGGAAATGTCCGACACCTTGAGAGAAGCCTTTGTCGAAGCAGGTCGCATTAAGCAAAATGAAGCAATGCGCAGACACTTGCAATACATTGGCAAAATAATGCGTACAGAAGATCATGAAGCCATCGCTCATCGTGTCGCACTTTTCGATACCACTTCAGCAGCATACAATAAGCTCTTTCACCAATTAGAAATCAAACGTGACGCCCTAATTGGGGAAAATAGTAAAGAAGTGCTCTCCCAGTATCTAGATGACAATCCAGAAATCGAAGACATTCAGCTGTTAAGACAGCTTATTCGTCTTTCCCAAAAAGAAGCCTCCCAAGAGGCGAAAACCACAAATCGGAAAAAATTATTTCGCTTTTTAAGAGAGGCTGAAGAGAAAAAACTTGGCTTGAAATCATAAAACAACAGTCTCACTTTTAGCTTTTGATTAAAAAAACCCACTCTATTGACGAATGGACACATTCAACAAGGTGGGTTTTTTCGTAGATATCTTAATCTGTTATGAAAAATGAGCGGATTATATTTCCCTGACGCTTAGAGTCTACGATGTGTAAAACAGGGCATTTTTTGAGCACAATCGCTTATTGCTTTCTTAGACACAGTAAACACAAAGTAACCTGGCTCCTCCCCTAAGCTGGCAAGAGTCTCTCCCCATGGCGAATATAATGCACTGTGCCCGTACGTCTGCCTCGTTTCATTGTGCCAGCCACACTGATTCACCCCTAGCACAAAGCACTGATTCTCAATGGCTCGCGCACCAAGCAAAGTATGCCAATGAGCCTTACCTGTCACGTAAGTAAAGGCCGCGGGCACCAGTAAGACCTCAGCACCCAAGGCGACCAATTTTCGGTAAAGCTCTGGAAAACGTAAATCATAGCAAATACTCAGACCCACTTTGAAACCATCTACGTCAATGATTTTGAAACTCAAATCACCAGGTTCAATAAAATCTGACTCTTTATAAGAAGACGCCTTATCGTCAACAGCCGCATCAAACAAATGAATTTTGTCGTAGCGTTCTAAAAAAGCACCATCAGGACCAAAGACCCAACTCACTTGGCGAACCCGACCATCTTCGACAACACTGCCATCTTCTCTTAACACAGAGGGATGCGAACCAATAACCAAATAAATACCGCGCTCTTTCGCGATATCAGACATGGCACGCATTATAATTGATTGATCATCTGACTCAGCTAAACAACGCATCGCTTTACCGTTAAAAAGAAAGACATTTTCAGGTAAAATAACTAAACGTGCTCCTTCTGCAGCTGCCGCGTGGATAAACGACTTTGCCATCAGAAGATTTGCTTGCCAATCTGATGTGCTGGTTAGCTGAATCGCAGCGACACTAAGTGTATTGTTCATGGCTTTTCCCCTTTTGGCTGGAAACGAATGGGCGTCATCACCGGGTCATCAAAAGACCCCTCTACTTTGTATTGTACGCTGGTGACTTTAGAAAGCTGATCACCAATTAACTTGTCGGTTATAAAAAGTAAGCCTGCTAGTTGAGGCGATCCCCACAACAACCCTGCCAGAGGTAAGGTGCCAGAAATAGGAAAAGTAGCCGTCAATTTTTCATTTAACGTCTCATTCACAATATCCGCTTCACCCTCAACAACCAGTTCTGCGGTGGGAGACACTATGGTGACTGGTGATAGAGTTTTTAGAATCCCCTTATCCAAACTTAACGTGCCCGAGAACCTATCGTAGGTAAGACCCGGCTTGTATACGTCTGAAAAGTCCAACAGTAATCGTCGACTTAATGCGCCAATATTAAAAATACCTAACGCTTTTAAAAATACTGGCAACTCATCCACTTTATTAAAATTACCATTATTCGCTTCAAAAGCAATTCGTCCTGATACCGACTGCCGATCAAAATAAAACGGATGCCCCAACCAACTTAACCCCACATCCATTTTATATTGGCTGGATGAAACAAAAGCTTCACTGGAATATTTTCTGGTTAATTCCGCCAAATCCTCCCCTTTCGCGGAAATGGATAACTCCACGCTGGAATTTTCAACACCGTCTTGCCAAAACAGACTTCCCTTAAAATCCCCTGTTTTCAATTGAGAGGTAATTGGGTCAATGCGTAGGTTCTTACCCTGTTGAGTAATACGCAACTGCCAATCCCCATAAGGTTGATCGTTCAAATAAAATTGATCGATAGACAAGCTCATACTGGGAATCTGTTGTGCCGAGACAGGAGCCGACTTTGAAGGCGAATCATCAGAGTTAGACGACGTATTCCAGCTCAAAAAACCAAAATGCAGTGCCGGCAAGCCCCCTTTTTGAGTCAAGGTAACATTTATTTCGTCTGAGTTTACTTGAAGGGCTTGATCTGTTTTGGGACCATAAGACACTTTAAAATTATGCCAGGTGTTGTCTTCATTGATAATCACGTTATCAATGATTAAATCCATATTCCCCAACCAAGCCGGAACACGTAATGAAATAGGAGAAGCCTTGGTATTGTCTGACGCTTGATTTAATACAGGTTGCCAGTCTTTGACATTCAACTCATCGAGCGATCCTAATACAGACAACCCTTTAGGAATCTGGTTACTAAATCTGGCAGACTGTTTTCCTTGAAGCACGACTTCACCACCAATAAACTCTGCGTCGCGAAGTAAAAATCGTGATTTAACGATATTATTATAATCGCTATCCACAACCAAATCGCTTTCATGAAGCATTACCTTCAGTTTGAAAGGTTTTGTCTCTACGGGCAATTTACCAATTGGAGGTGGAAAATCAATGACTGCACCAGACAAATTACTGTCTATTGTGAGATCAAACTGGCCATCTTGTGAACGATTAACCGCAAACTGTCCAGTATAATTCGCCTCACCAGATAGATTTTTGCTAATTGATTCAGGGAAATTACGCCACTGAACCACATCGCTGACATTGATACGACCAGAAAGATCGCCTATTATGGCCAGCTGATCTCCCTCAGTAAAAACAGAGGAAAGAGCCAACCGAGAAACGCCACCCAGAGCTCTCACTTCAAATTCTGAGTCAAAAACGCCCTTGTCTGATTGATAATTCAGCTGCCCCTGCTCAACGTCGACTTCCAGCCCAATATCTTCCATCAGTAAAACATTATCTTGAAAACGCAATGCCAAATCGACTATTGGCTGCTGCGCCTCTGTTAAAGGAATTGCAATAGTAAAACGACCCGCAATGGCGCCTTGCAAAGTCCAATCATCAAAAGGCTTAAGTACTGTGTCGCCCAGTGGCGTCGACCGTAATAAAGGCATAAGCTTACTGGCCTGCTCTTCCATATCTCCGCTAATATTCAACCAATCTGCCGAACCATCTTCGATAGGAACCGATATCGCTATTTTGTTTACCATGAGGTCGTTAAGATTGGCAGAGGTCACATCAACAAAAACCCCTTCCCCATTAAACTCAACGTGCCCCTTCAGATCTTTCGCCTCTGGCCAGCTCTCATCGAACATAACGGTGGCATCACTGACTGCCATCTGCAATCTGACGTGCGGACTACTCCCTTTGCTTAATTCGCTATGAACCAGAACATCTACGCTGTCTACTGACCCAGAGTCAGAAAGAGCATCTTGAATCCACTTTTTTAATCCCTCACCGAGCGCGTTAGAGGGCACATAGGTCAGCCTATCCTCTAAAGAAATGCCTGCTCCTTTTAAGTCTAAGCCAATCCAATCCGCTTGCTCATCTCGGACTTCGAGACGAAATCCTCCTCGGATATCCCCCCCATTGCGCTGTACCGAGAGGTCCCGTCCACTGACTAAAAAAGCATTCTGTATTTTTTGCCAATCCACATAACCTGATATACTTTCTGAAATCCACGCATCATCGTAGACGGTATCAAACCATATTTCACTGCTCTCACCGCGAAAGTCAATGTAGCCATTGTCTTCGGATAAATTAAAGACAGCATTAATATTGTTGGCTTTAGGAATTCCATTATAGGGTTGAACAGAAGCAGACTGTAGATTAGTCATCAGCTGAAAAGACAAATCCTCATCGTCTTTCCATAATCGGACCACCCCATTTTTCGCCATTCCACGAGGGGCTAACCCTTTTAATATACTTGCCGCATTGCTACTTTTGGGAAGAAACAACAACGCCAACTGCTGGGTGAGATCAAGGTCAACTTGGTCAAAACGGATATTCGAACGCTCAGTAACAGATGACCACTCAAAAGCCGCATTAGTAGTGGGATACCCTCTCCCGTCTTGATCCTTTAATGACAGACTTGCGAGATCAACGCGAACACTAGGTCGCATCTGATTGTAATTCAACTTTAATGCGGTAGTTGCCTCGTACTGTTGTCCATTTTTAAAACGTGCTTTGACACTAACCGTTTCGGAGCGCACATCAAGCTCTTTACCGATTAACGCATCCAGCCAAATGCCTCCACCAAGTTCAAGTGATGTTAATCCTTGGGAGGAAGGGAACATTTCGGCTATTGGCAAAACCACTCGAGGCGCGTCTATGGACGCTTTAACACGATATCCACCAAACAAACTCAGGGTATTATTCACTTGTGCATTTATGATGAACGGGGTTGGGTTATCGTTTAAATATACCCTTGATTTAAGCAAGGATTGAAACGACTGCCGATAAATATAAACATGATCCACTTTTAAAAAGTGCTCGCCCAAACGCTCACTGGCGATATGAATATCGGCATCATAGATAGAGAAATTACGCTGCTCTGAAAGGTAGTCCAAGATGCGTTCAATACCGACATCATTTTGCACACTTCGCACAGAACGCGCACCACGCAGCAGCCACTGACCATCCTTTTCTTGCAATGAAACTGACGGCCTTACAAAACGTATGTAAGCAAACTGTGGCTTAAACGTTAAAATAGATTTAATAAGATCTAATCGAACCCTCAGCTCATTAATACTAACCGCCGCATCTGGTTGAGTACTGCCTGACTGAGTGGTGAGACGAAATCCACTGACAGAAAACGTTGGATCGACACCTTCAAGCTGCCCATCAATCTTATTGACAGTAACATCGTAGCCCAATATCTGCTCTAAGTTGCGCTCTATTTGCGGACGATAATGGTCTAAATAGGGTAAGAGCTGGCCCGCTCCCAATACAAACACCGTCACAAGCAGCGAGAGGGTAACGCCCAACCAAAAGCCGATGATAATGATTTTTTTCAGTAGCCAAGCCATATTAAGACCTTTAGCGTCTAACGCAGTACAACATCATACTGGTCTTGGGTATAAACAGAATCTACCTGAAAGCGAATCGTTTTTCCTATGAAAGCCTCTAACTCCGCTACCGCAGCACTTTCTTCATCATTGAGTCTATCAACAACAGAGCTGGCCGCCAGAACGGTATAGGTTTGGGAGTTATACGCCCGATCGGCGCGTAAAATTTCGCGAAAAACCTCGTAGCATACTGTCTCTGGCGTTTTCACTAATCCACTGCCACGGCAGGAGCGGCAAGGCTCACACAGTGTCTGACCCAAACTTTCGCGCGTTCTTTTTCTTGTCATCTCGACTAGACCTAATTCGGATACTCCCGTGATTTTGGTTTTAGCATGGTCGGTATCGAGTACTTTCTCAAGCATACGTAAAACTTGGCGTTTGTGCTCCTCATCTTCCATATCAATAAAGTCAATGATGATAATCCCGCCCAGATTTCTTAATCGTAATTGTCGACCAATGGCTGTAGCGGCTTCAAGATTGGTTTTATATATGGTTTCTTCAAGGTTACGACTTCCCACAAATGCCCCAGTATTAACATCAATGGTCGTCATAGACTCTGTTTGCTCAACGATGAGATAACCGCCAGACTTAAGCTGCACTTTAGGGTCCAACGCCTTCTGTATCTCATCTTCAACGCTGTAAATATCAAAAATGGGGCGTTCGCCCGGGTAGTACTCTATACGCTCACGTAACTCAGGAATAAAATCTTCCGCAAAAGATTTGAGTTTAGCGTAGTTTTCTTTAGAGTCTATGCGTATTTTTTCCGTGGTGCGCCCGACTAGGTCTCGCATTGTACGTAGGTGCAGTGGTAGATCTTCATAAATAATGGAGGGTGCTTTTGCATGTTGCATGCGACGTTTAACCGATTGCCATAGGCGGGTTAGAAATTTAATGTCCGCCAGTATCTCTTCTTCACCTGCTCTTTCCGCCGCAGTGCGTAAAATATAACCGCTGTTTTCATCCGCATCGGTTAAGGCTCCGGAAACCAACTGCTTTAGCCTTTCGCGCTCAGCTTCATCTTCAATGCGCTGACTCACACCAACATGAGCCTGATCCGGCATGTATACCAAGTATCGAGAAGGAATAGAAAGATGGGTCGTTAAACGCGCTCCTTTGGTACTTATGGGGTCTTTTGTCACCTGAACCACCAGTGACTGCCCCTCTCGGAGATAATCACCTATTTGATCACTTGGATTCACAGCATCGCGATGAGACACCTCTGAGACATGAATAAAAGCCGCCCTTTCCAAACCAATATCGACAAAAGCCGCCTGCATGCCCGGCAAAACTCTCACCACTTTTCCTTGATAAATATTACCCACAATACCTTTGCGGCTGGATCTTTCAATATAGACTTCTTGTAAAACTCCATTTTCTACGAGCGCAACTCGTATTTCCATGGGAGTAACATTAATAAGCACATCTTCATTCATAAGACATTTCCTCAAGCGAGTGAACGCCGAATTGCGCTAAAAGTTGCGCTGTTTCATAAAGTGGCAATCCCACCACAGCAGAATACGAACCAGATAAATGACGAACAAATACCCCTCCCAGCCCTTGAATAGCGTACGCACCTGCTTTATCAAGTGGCTCTCTTGTTTGCCAATACTGACGTATTTCAACATCGGAAATCTCACGAAACAAGACATCGGTTATCACGCATTCTGTTGCAACATGGTCTTGCTTCGAATTACACACACACAAAGAAGTGATGACTTGATGAGAACGACCTGAAAGGCGACGCAACATAGCATGAGCGTCTTCAAAAGTGAGTGGCTTTCCTAATATGTCACCATCCACCACAACACTGGTGTCAGATGCGATAAAAACAGCATCTGTTGGATGATCGTCTGTTTGATAGCGATATTTTGCTATCGATGCACGGGCTTTTTCCAATGCCATTCTGACGACATACTCTTCGGCCTGCTCACCAACCCTAGGCGTTTCATTAATGTCGGCAGGCAACACCGAAAACTCTTTAACTAATAAATTAAGTAACGCTTTTCTTCTTGGTGAAGCCGAGGCCAAAACAAGCATATAAATATCCTAAACTGGCGGAACACGTGATTTGTAAAAAAGAGCAAAACCACCAGACTGACTAACGAATCGCATATACTCGGCGCACACTTCGTAATATAGTGAACGACCAAGGCCATAATAAACCCGTTATCACTGCAGGCATGAAAATAAGCAAAGTGGGCTCTGCATGACCTAAATAATGATCTATCCAAAAATCTACCAGCTGATTAATACTCACTAGCATGCAGATGAACACACCCTGTTGCCAACGATGATACATTCTTAAACGCTTGTAAAATACCGCACATGTATAAGCGATAATAACGTAAGTAAGGGAGTGTTGACCGAGTATACCACCCTGCAATAAATCAACCATTAGACCGAGAAACCAAGCCAAGCCAACCCCAACACGAAAAGGCAGGGCAATCACCCAGTACAATATGACTAACAAAGCCCACTCAGGACGATACCAAACAAACTCTTCTGGGAAAGGGACTGCCTCAAGCATCAAAGCAATCAATAACGTAATGCAAAAAACAAAAATTGGCTTCATAATTATTCTGCCTTAGGCTTGTCAATGAGCATCACATGGCGGCTGCGAGTTAACTGGGCCAGTGGAACCACAGCAACATCGGCGTACGCTTTACCTTGCGTGTAACTGACACTTCTTACAACACCAACTGGGTAGCCGCTTGGGAATCGCTTATCTAAACCAGAAGTGGTTAACACATCGCCTTTTTTAATGTCTGCAGAGCGCGGCACACTCATCAGCTCCATTTTTCTCAAATCGCCTGTACCCTTGAGTATGCTGCGAAACCCCGTTCTCGCGAGCTGTACAGGCACAAAATGACTGGCATCGGCTATGAGTAGGACCCGACTACTGTAAGCTGAAGTCTCGACCACTTGACCTAACACCCCCGTCGCATCAAGAACCGGCTGACCAACATAGGCACCAGAAGAAAACCCCTTGTCTATCATCAGTCTGTGACTGTAAGCGTTCTGGTCAAAACCAATTACTTCAGCCATAACAATTTTTTCATCGACCCGCTGAGAGGCATCAAGCAACTCACGAAGACGCATGTTTTCTGCTTTTAGAGATTCAAAGCGCTGTTGCTGACTGCGAAGTAACAAAATCTCAGCTTGTAAGGATTGGTTTTCTTTCACTAACCCCTCCCTACTACCAAGATGGTCTGCTGCCCAATTCAGCGTCTTTTGGGGTGTATTGACTACCACTTGAATAGGAGCGACAAGTAAGGTCAAGTATGGCCTTACTTGCGCAAAAGCAGAATAATGAACATCAGCAACAATCATCGCTATAGAAAGAATAATCAAGACAGTAAAACGACCGCCAGATACCTTTCCACTAAAAAGAAGCGAATTGTTAATGGGGAAACTCCTATGCGTTATTCACTGTCTGCCGTGAAAAGTTCAGAGGCGTGCTTGTCCATTAGTTCTAGTGCCATACCGCCACCACGCGCCACACAAGTAAGTGGGTCGTCTGCCACGATAACAGGCAGCCCCGTTTCTTCGCTGATTAAACGGTCAATTTCTCTTAACAAGGCACCACCACCAGTCAGTACCAAACCAGATTCACCAATATCAGCCGCAAGCTCAGGTGGAGACTGTTCCAGCACAGCCTTAATCGCCTGCACGATTTGCGCTAAAGGCTCTTGTAATGCCTCTAATATTTCAGTACTGGTCAACGTAAAGGAACGAGGTATACCTTCGGCCAAATTTCGACCGCGCACGTCAATCTGCAACTCTTCACCGGTATGATAAGCCATGCCTATCTCTGTTTTAATTCGCTCAGCCGTGGCATCACCAATTAAGCTACCGTACTGACGACGTACATGCGTAATAATGGCTTCGTCAAAACGGTCTCCACCGACACGTATTGATTCAGAGGTCACAATACCGTTTAAAGAAATAATCGCAATTTCAGTTGTACCACCACCAATATCGATCACCATGGAACCGGATGCTTCAGCAACAGGCAAACCGGCGCCAATAGCTGCCGCCATAGGCTCTTCAATAATATACACTTCGCGCGCGCCTGCCCCCAGTGCCGATTCTTTAATGGCACGGCGTTCAACTTGAGTAGATTTACAAGGCACACAAACCAATACACGAGGACTCGGTTTCAACCAGCTGTTCTCATGAACTTTTGCAATAAAATACTGCAGCATTTTTTCGGTCACATGAAAGTCTGCAATAACACCATCTTTCATAGGACGGATAGCGGTAATGTTGCCAGGCGTTCGCCCCAACATGCGCTTAGCGTCAGTACCCACCGACGCCACGGTTTTTTGATTACCATTATGTCGGATAGCGACAACAGATGGCTCATCAAGTACGATCCCTCGGTCACGAACGTAAATAAGGGTATTTGCCGTTCCTAAGTCGATAGACAAATCACTTGAAAACATTCCCCTGATTTTCTTAAACATGAATTCTTACACCCTGATATACGATACGAACAGCGTCAAAATGTAACAATGACAGGCCCATTGGGCAAGTTGAATCGTTGTAAAAACTAAAAAAGAATAGAGTATTACCTTGTTTCGACAATAAATTTTCTGTCACAAAAAAAATGCTTGGTTTTTCACGCTGTTAGCTTTATAGACCATAAAGTTAGAGATACAATGATAGACATTTACGATAATTAAAAACTAGGTGAAACATGTCCATAGACAAACAAGGCGTGCAAAAGATTGCACATTTGGCTCGACTCGCTCTCACTGACGAAGATGTCGATCAATACCAACATTCACTTTCCAGTGTCTTAACACTCGTTGAGCAAATGCAGTCGGTGAACACGGATGGCGTTGAGCCACTTTCCAATCCCCTTGAAATGACACAAAGACTGAGAGAAGACATCGTTACCGAAGAAAATCGTCGTGACGCATTTTTAGCGAACGCCGCTCAAACCGAAGCAGGCCTTTTCCTTGTCCCTAAAGTGATTGATTAAGAGAGTCCTACATGTTCGAACAAAGCATCTCGACTTTGGCGCAAAAGTTGCGCAACAAAGACATTTCCAGCGTTGAAATAACCCGTCATTTTTTAGCACGTATTGCTAAACTAGACACACAACTTAATAGCTTTATTACCGTAGATGAAAGAAAAGCATTAGAACAAGCCGCTGCGGCTGACCATTTACTAAAAATTGGACAAGCCACTGCCTTGACAGGTATACCGATAGCACACAAAGATTTATTTTGTACCGAAGGCACTTTAACAACCTGCGGCTCGAAAATGCTCCATAACTTTATTCCGCCTTACGAATCCACTGTTACCCACCGCATCCAGCAAGCTGGCGCTGTCATGCTAGGCAAAACCAACATGGACGAGTTTGCTATGGGCTCCTCTAATGAGAACAGCTTTTACGGCGCCGTCAAAAACCCTTGGAATCTCGATAAAGTACCAGGCGGTTCATCTGGCGGATCGGCCGCTGCTGTTGCTGCTGGCCTTGTGATGGCAACCACGGGGACGGACACGGGCGGCTCAATTCGCCAACCTGCTTCGTTTTGCGGTATTACCGGACTAAAGCCCACCTACGGTCGTGTTTCACGCTTCGGCATGATCGCTTATGCATCCAGCCTTGATCAAGCCGGCCCAATGGCGAAGAGCGCTGAAGACTGCGCCCACTTAATGCAAGCCATGGCAGGCTTTGATGACAAAGATTCCACCTCGGCAGAAAAACCAACCGACGACTACCTAGAGAACTTAAACGCACCATTGACGGGCCTTAAAATTGGCTTACCAAAAGAATATTTTGGTAACGGTTTAGACTCTAAAGTGGCTGACGCCATCATGAAGGCCGTTAAAGAGTTTGAAATGCTGGGCGCCACAGTAAAAGAGGTTTCACTACCCAACCTCCAACTGAGCATCCCATCCTACTACGTTATCGCTCCATCAGAAGCGTCTTCCAACTTGTCTCGCTTTGACGGAGTGCGTTTTGGTCATCGCTGCGATAACCCAAAAGACTTACTTGATATGTATATGCGCTCACGTGCAGAAGGGTTTGGTACCGAAGTACAAAAACGCATCATGGTCGGCACCTACGCCCTATCAGAAGGCTATTACGACGCATATTATGTCAAAGCACAAAAAATTCGTCGCCTAATCAAAAACGATTTCGTCAAAGCACTTGAAGAAGTTGATGTGATCATGGGACCCGTCGCTCCAACGACGGCATTCGACCTTGGCAGTAAGACCAGTGATCCCGTCGCTATGTATCTAGAAGATATCTACACCTTGTCGGTAAACTTGGCCGGTATTCCTGCCATGTCTATACCCGCTGGCTTTGTTGATGGCATGCCGGTTGGTCTGCAGATCATGGGCAACTATTTTGCCGAGGCCAAACTACTTAACGTGGCGCATCAGTATCAACAACATACTGATTGGCACCTACAAACACCAACAATGGCAAAAGGAGCTTAAGCATGAACTGGGAAGTGGTTATTGGCCTTGAGATTCATACTCAGCTCTCTACAAAATCCAAGTTATTTTCAGGTGCCGCCGTTGGCTTTGGTGCCGAACCAAACACACAAACCACCCTTGTTGACCTTGGTATGCCGGGTGCATTACCTGTGTTTAATAAAGAAGCTCTTCGCATGGCGGTCATGTTTGGCCACGCCATCAACGCCGACATAGGCATGACGTCGGTGTTTGCACGTAAAAACTATTTTTATCCCGATCTTCCTAAGGGTTACCAAACCAGTCAAATGGATCATCCCATTGTTGGTAAAGGTTTCCTAGATGTGATGTTAGAGGATGGCACCACTTCTCGCGTTGGTATAACGCGAGCTCACCTTGAAGAAGATGCAGGCAAATCTCTACATGAAGATTTCCAAGGCATGACAGGGATCGATCTCAAC
>CAZBUC010000019.1:0-16022 GCA_964494965.1 uncultured Maribrevibacterium sp. | reverse complement strand
TCACACTCTTTGGGTCCAACCAAGAATCGACGAATTTCGCCTGTTTCAGGATCGCCTACTAGCATCTGGTTATTACCTTGCCCTTCAAAGCCACCTTGATTGGAATAATTACCGTCTGTTTGTATCCACAGTAGGCCTTTCGAGTCAAATTTCAAACCATCAGGCGAGTTAAACATATTGTCTTGATTAATATTTTTAGAACCCGCATTCGCGTCATTGTATACCGCTGGATTTCCCGCCAATACAAAAAGATCCCACTTAAATTCTGCACTCGTATGATCTTGGTCCATTGGCATCCAGCGCACAATCTGACCAAAATTATTTTTAACACGTGGGTTTGGCCCGGTGGCAGGTGTTTCATCACCACCCGCGTTCGGTTTAACGCCACGGTTTTTGTTGTTAGTCAGTGCACAATACACTTCGGCCTTGTGTGGATGAGAAGCAACCCACTCAGGACGGTCCATGGTGGTTGCCCCTACTTTCGATGCCGCCATACGAGTATGAATCGCAATCTCAGCGTCTGTCATACCGGTTGTTTTTGGCGTTAACGCGAGCCACTCACCCAGATTGTTATCGTGGAATTTAGCCACATACAAGGTGCCTTCTTCTAGCAGATCACGGTTATTGCCACCTGCTAGATACTTATGTTTAGACACAAAACGATATAAAAACTCGCCGCGCTCATCATCGCCAAGATACACCACGACATGACCGTTTGCTGCAATGGTGAGTTCGGCATTTTCATGTTTAAAACGACCTAATGCGGTGCGCTTTTTAGGACGAGAAGTGGGATCTAGCGGGTCAATTTCTACCACATAACCAAAGCGATTTGGCTCATTAGGCTCTTTTGCAATATCAAAGCGTGCATCGGCCATAGCCCAGTTATAGCGCCCTTTCGTGCTCACACCGTAACGTTTAAACCCCTCACTCATGACAACATTTTCATCGCTTGAAGAAAAATAGCCGTTGAAGTTTTCTTCACAGGTCAAATAAGTGCCCCATGGAGTTTTGCCATCACCACAGTTATTCCAGGTTCCCTTTGCAACAACCCCTTTTGGGTCAGCAGAAGTTTGCATCATTTTATGGCCACGCGCAGGCCCCGTGATGTCCATTTCGGTATCTGCCGTAATACGGCGGTTGTACATGGAGTCTTGTACGATTCCCCATTGTCCGTTACGTTGAGCCACTTCTATAATAGACACACCATGAGCCGCTTTGTTCTTACGTACGTCATCTTCCGTGGTTGGCATACCACCATCTCGGTTGGCGTGAAGCGTTGCTGGGTTAGTATATTCGTTGTTAATCGCTAGAATTTGTTTGCCACCTTTAGAAAAGAAAGACAAACCATCGTTGTGATCCCCAAATGCCAACTCTTGAGAGGCCCCTGTGCCGCCCGTAGCCGGGTTAAAAGCCGGCGCATTACTCCATAAAGGATCCCCCCAAGAAGCAACCACTTCCCACTTATAGCCCTCTGGCACAGTCACAGTGTCAAGGGTATTGGCTTTTACCATACTAAACGCAAGACGTGATTCAGCATGATTTGCAGCCAAGGCATTGCCGGCTGCGAACGTGGTTGAACCCATCACAAAAGCGCTGGCCCCTACGGCAGCACCGCCACCTAAAAAGCCACGGCGAGACACCATTTTATGCGCAATTTCTTCAAACTCAACGACTTCAGGCGCTGGACGTATTAGTTCATCTAACTCATCAAAACTTAAATTCTCTTGTCTTAGATTCTGTTGTGGTGCGGTTTTCATGATACTGCCCTATCTTATTAAACAGATGATTCTCGATTGATGACTTTTCAACTCGTTAGATTCCATTGAAGCCGCCCAATCAAAACGGAAACACACAAAATAGCGCCTCTCTAAGAGGTGCTTGCGTTCAATCTATAAACAAAGCATGACATTGGAATGACAGTTAAACGACAATATGGTTATATTAATCAAAATAAGGATGAAATATGCATAACTTAGGAGCATTTCAATAAGATCCCCTTCTAGAGCGGAATCCTACTTACACATAAAAGGGTCACACGATGATAAATACGCTGCGTAACATCCCCATCAACCTAAGACTGACCAGTCTGGTGATTTTTTTCTCTATAGGACTTTTTGTGGTGGTTTATTCCGCACTAACCGTGAATAAGCAATCACTCTTAGATGAGAAATACGCTCAAACCAAGTACGTTGTCGAAACGGCAACAGGGGTTTTCAGCTACTTCCATGAACTAGAACAAACAGGACAAATGAGCAAAACGGATGCCCAGCGCTTTGCCATGGAAATGATAAAAAATACCCGCTATGCAGAATCTGAGTATTTTTGGATTAACGATTATACGGCTACCGTTGTCATGCACTCAATTAACCCCGCATTAGATGGCAAGGATCTTTCCGATCTAAAAGACCCTAACGGGAAAAAGCTATTCTCTGAGTTTGTGGCCGTTGTAAAAGCACAAAACGAAGGTTTTGTGGATTATTTATGGCCTAAGCCTGGCAGTGAAAACCCGGTAGAAAAGATTTCATACGTAAAGGGCTTTCAACCTTGGGGTTGGATTATTGGCTCCGGTGTATATCTGGATGATGTAGACGCCCAGTTCCAGCAAGAAGCCGTCAAGCTTAGCGTCATCAGTGTAATTATTGTGCTGATCTCATTATTAATCTCTTTCCTAATTGTTCGCTCTATTCTCCTTCCCATCGGCCAAATACAAGCCGCCTTACATAATATTTCAGAGGGTGACGGAGACTTAAGAGCGCGTCTATCGGAATCCGGTAAAGATCAGCTGACTCAGATTGCCATCCACTACAACACCTTTATTGACCGCCTTTCCAAAACCCTTAGTAAAGCGGTCTCTCTTAACCAAGAAGTGGAGGTAAAAAGCCGTGAGCTCACTTCTGTTGCTGGAAAGACTCAAGCCATTACAGAAGAGCGTGAAGGCATGTTCACACAAATGGCTGAAACCATCAGAGAGGTCGATAGCTTTAAGGATGAAGTAATTCACAGCACTGAGTCTACACTGGCTTCAGCGCAAACTACGGTTGAGAAAACTCAAACAGGACAAGCGGCCATTAATCAGACCGTCGAGTCATTGGAAAAGCTTTCCCATGAACTCGAGGCGGGGCTTCAGTCTGTTGTGATGTTAGCAGAGCAGTCGCAAACGATTGGGACGGTACTTGATGTTATTAGTGCCATCGCCGAACAAACTAACTTACTCGCTCTTAATGCCGCCATTGAGGCCGCAAGAGCAGGCGAACAAGGCAGAGGCTTTGCCGTTGTCGCGGACGAGGTGCGTGGGTTAGCAAGCCGAACGCAAGCGTCTACTGATGAGATTCAAGCTATGATTAGCAAGCTCCAAAGCGGAGCCAAGGAAGCCGAAGCGCGTATCACAGCGAGCCATCAGCAGTCACAGAAAACCACGGAAGAAATTACGTTAACAAATCAATACTTGCAGGCCATCGCCTCCTCCGTTAATGACATAAACAGTGCCAGCAGTACCGTGCTTCAAACTGTTAATATGCAAAGCCAAGCGGTTCAGCATCTTAATCAACTAAACGAGAAAGTATCTGAGCTCTCCGCAAAAGCGGGCATGCTAGTGCAACAAAACAACTTAACCAGTGAATCGCTTGCAAAAACCACTAAGGAAACACAAGCAGTGATGTCTATTTTTAAACTTTAGCTTCATGATCAACAGCGGGTAAATAAGACGCAAACAGCCCGCCCTGCAATGATCTACCCCAATATGCAATAATGAACAAAAAAGCCACTTACTCATCTTTGAGTAAGTGGCTTTTTTGTTTCTTCCTAACGAGATAAATGCTCAGAAGCTTGCCCTGTTAACAGCCTGTGAACTTAACCTTGGTGAGCTAGGTACTCGTCGTAAGTGCCTTGGAAATCAATCACTTTTTGATCTTTAATCTCGATCACTCTGTTTGCCAAAGAGGACACAAAGGCCCTGTCGTGGCTAACAAAAATCAAAGTACCATCAAACTCCAACAAAGCGTTGTTTAACGCTTCGATGGCTTCCATATCCATGTGGTTAGTCGGCTCGTCCATGACCAAGACGTTTAAGTCCATCATCATCAACTTACCAAACAGTAAGCGGTTTTTCTCACCACCAGAGCAGACACGCACCTTTTTGTTGAAATCGTCAGCGGTAAACAACAAACGCCCCAACATAGCACGTACTTTTAAATCATCATGCTTGGCAGTACGCCATTTTGACATCCAATCGAACAAGGTTAAGTCGCAATCGAAGTCTTCCGTACTGTCTTGTGGGCAATACCCAATCACTGCGTTTTCGGCCCATTTAATCTCACCTTGCTTAGCATCTAACTCATTCATTAGGCATCGTAAGAAAGTGGTTTTACCCGCGCCGTTTTCACCGATAATCGCCAATCTTGAGCCAGCTTCTACAATCATATTGCCGCCGGTAAACAGCAACTCATCATAACCATGACCCAGGTTTTCTAAAATCAACGCATGACGATGGAGCTTCTTATCTTGCTTGAAGGTCAAAGATGGGGTCATACGACTGGATTGTTTGACTTCCGCTAATTCAATTTTTTCCAACTTTTTGGCACGAGAGCTGGCCTGTTTGGCTTTCGAGGCGTTCGCAGAAAAGCGATTCACAAACGCTTGGAGGTCATCCATCTCGGCACTTTTCTTCGCGTTCTCAGTGAGTAACTGTTCGCGAATCAATGACGACGCTTGCATGAAGTATTCGTAGTTACCCGGATAAATGCGCAACTCACCAAAGTCGATGTCGGCCATGTGCGTACACACAGAGTTCAAAAAGTGACGATCGTGGGAAATAATGATCATGGTGCATTTGCGTTGATTCAACACACCCGCCAACCAGTTAATGGTATGAATGTCCAAGTTGTTGGTCGGTTCGTCCAATAACAAAATATCAGGGTTCGCAAACAAGGCTTGTGCCAACAACACACGCAACTTCCAGCCCGGTGCCACTTGACTCATCAAACCAAAATGAAATTCTTCCGCTATGCCTGCTTCCAACAGAATATCACCCGCGCGACTTTCCGCACTGTAGCCATCCATTTCAGCAAATTCGGCTTCCAACTCCCCTGCACGCATGCCGTCTTCTTCACTCATTTCCGGCTTGGCATAAATTGCGTCACGCTCTTGTTTGACTTTCCACAGTGCCACATCCCCCATGATAACGGCATCAACAACCGTATATTCTTCAAAAGCAAATTGGTCTTGGCTCAAAGTACCGACTTTTTCACCCGGTGTTATCGATACGTTGCCCGATGTGGGAACCAGCGCCCCACTGAGAATCTTCATGAAAGTAGACTTGCCACACCCATTGGCACCGATTAAACCGTAACGGTTGCCGTTACCAAATTTCGCAGAGATGTTTTCAAACAATGGCGTTGCGCCAAATTGCATGGTGATATTAGCCGTGGAGATCAAAAGAAAAAGCCCTAAACAAGAAGAAAAGAAAAACGTTCATACTGACCACAAAAGCAGGATCAAAAGACAAACACAAAGGTGGGCGAATATAGAGGCTTAACGGAGGAAAGTCGAGAATTAAGTGATGTTTTATTGAACGTTTTCTTGCGCTTGTCTGTAATCGTTTTGTTTTGATTTTCCCTCATTTTCTCCCTGAGAGGAAAAATCATCCGTGTCTGACGCTGCCTGATATGAATCACTCATTGTCTTATTAGTGGGTTCAGCTGTAGAAGGTGTTGCCATGAATTGTGCCATAACAAAGCTCACGAGATCTTTCGAGGCGGTGCTCAACAGATTTTCTCGAACTTTCTTCGTTAAGTCACATTGACTAGTGGCCCCTAAGAGGAAACTTGCTAGCAAGCCTTCAGGGCTGGAGGCTTTTTTTAAGCTAGTGTTTAGCGCTTTATCACGGGATACTTTGGCTTGCTTTTCCAGTAATTGAGTGCGTTTGTACAAACGATCACGCTGTTTTTGCATGTGCCTAATACCAAACAAAATTACTCCTCATCCGAAGGGATAATGGCGTCTAAAGTGCGGGTAAAATTCATTTCCTCAAGAGTGCGTTTAACCAAATACAACAAAACAACGGCACTGACAAAGGTAATTAAGGTTGCGGTTAGCAAGATACCCACCAATGAAAAACCATAACTCCACGCAACCGCGGCGCCAGTTGCTATGATGAGCAACCACGTGGTTAATATAAGAAAAACCACACCACACATTAGCGCTAGGAGCTGGGCGCTTGACGCTACCCAGAGTTTTGCTTCCAATGCTCCTAACCCTAAAACACTCTTTAACCAACGCTGATGAATTCGAGCCGCCTGCTGAATATCGCTGACCTCTTGTTGATGATCCGAGCGTGGTGATGCTTCCATTTTTTACATCCTAGGTATTACTTACGCTTGCACAAAAAACTGGCCGCTAACGCACCAGCCAAGAAGGCAATACCAATAGCTTTAACCGGGTTTTCTTTAGCGTATTCACTCACAGCAGAAGATACTTTTTCAGACTGTTGCTTTGCGGTGTCGGCAATCTTGTGCGCTTGCTCACTGATTTGCTGCGCCACTTCCTCTACTCGCTCTTGGCTCTGTTCTTTGGCCTGTGCCGCGCTATCTACCGTTTTATGAGCCGTCTCAGCGGCTTCATCTACTTTCTCATGGGCTTTGGCTTGGGTTGTGCTTTTCGTTGTCGTTGCCATTGTTTGTTCTCCTTCAAGAATGAATTGAACGATTCAACGCGCTTCCTTTTCAACGCTTTGATCAACGCTTAGTACACTTTTACCCTACCTAGTTATGCCTGAAAGATCAAATCGGCACAGAAATCTGCACCTTATTTCAACTTTGTGACCAGTAGCTGCTCTACACGAACCCCTTCTAGATCCAGCACCTCAAATTTATAACCCGCATGCACGTAAAAATCCGTACGTTTAGGTAGACGCTTCAAACTGTAAGTAATAAAGCCCCCAAGCGTTTCGTATTGTATCCGATCTGGAAATTCTTCAATGTCAAGGCTGCGCATCACATCATTGATTGGAGTAAGCCCCTCAATCAGCCACGAATTCGCATCGCGTTGTACAATCTGTTCTTCATCATGGGGAGTCAAAAGGCCGCCCATGAAACCGCCCAACAAGTCTTTCACCGTGACTATGCCAACAATGGTGGCGTACTCGTTAACGATAACCGCAAAAGCTTGAGGCGCCACTTTGAAAGCATTCAGCGCTTCTGACAAGGTCAATGTTTCAGGCAGATAGAAAACATCTTTGTCGATTTTTTCTGGTTTTATCTGCGCTGGCTCACCTTTTAACACTAGGCGTAAAATTTCTTTTGATTCAATAATGCCTTGGATTTTATCTAAGCTGCCATCGCACACTAAAAAATCGTTATGGGGATGTTCAATAATTTTTTGACTGATTTCTTCGCTTGTCTCATCAATATCAAAGTAAATGATCTGATCTCGTGGCGTCATGGTGCTAGAAATGCTACGCGTTTCCAATTCAAACACGTTGCCTATTAGCTGGTACTCCTGCCTTTGTAGACTGCCGTCTTCGGCCCCGGCTTCCATCATAGCCACTATGTCTTCTGTGGTAACCAGTTCTTGACGCTCAATCGGCACGTTGAATAAGCGCAAGATCATGTTGGTTAGACCATTAAACAAAAACACCGCGGGCGTGAGTAGAAAAGTGACCCAAAGCATGGGTTTCACCATACGAATGGCCACCGCTTCTGGCATGATGATCGCCAACCGCTTTGGCAATAAATCCGCAAACAAAATAAACAAAGACGTCAGACAAAGAAACGAAATAACAAAGCTAATTTGGTCTAACAGTTCACCAGAATACAAGATACCTACTAGCTTTTTGATGTAAGGCGTCAGTGCTTGCTCACCCACAATCCCCCCCAATAATGCAATCGCATTGAGTGCGATTTGTATCATGGCAA
Organism: uncultured Maribrevibacterium sp.; assembly: GCA_964494965.1. Lineage (GTDB taxonomy): Bacteria > Pseudomonadota > Gammaproteobacteria > Pseudomonadales > Marinomonadaceae > Marinomonas. The sequence continues at coordinate 8,112 of CAZBUC010000019.1, read as the reverse complement.
AGAATGCCCCAGGATTTTGCTGAAGCTTAATCACGGCTTGTGCGTTTTCGTTACCTTCCTCGGCCATGACTCGCAGTTTAATTTTTCTGGCCGCTGCCATGCCAATTTCCGACATCGCAAATAATGCACCAATAATAATCAGTAAGCCTATACTGAACACGTCACTCATTGTTTTCTCTCTTGTCACCTAACCGGTGGGATGATTTTTTTAGGTAAAATTAGACTTAGCCAATCCACCTTTACTTCAAAGGCTGAATTATAGAAGGTAGTGACTCTGTTACAATGATTATTCACCACTTAATAAAAGGATTATCATGCTTATCACTTTGACCACACCTGCCATGCTGTTTCCGGCAGTATCCTTGCTACTATTGGCTTACACCAATCGCTTTGTGACCTTAGCCTCTATCATTCGAGCTTTTGATCCACAACGTGAAGACAAAAACACCACTGAACAAATTGCCAATTTACGCCGCCGAATATACTTAATTCGCCGAATGCAGGAAGCCGGAGTGATCAGCTTTTTTCTTTGTGTGTTGTCCATGATGGCGATTTATTTGGAATATCAGCAGGTAGGCAGTTACGTGTTTGCGGCTAGCTTAATTTGCCTCATGTACTCTTTGTACTTGTCGGTCCGAGAAATCACCATTTCCTGCGATGCCTTGGAGCTGCACTTGGAACATTTCAGTACCGATTTCAAAAGCAAAAATCGCCGAAAATAAACACCTTGATTGGTTAAAAATCCAACACTCAATATGATAGTATTGGACTTCGGTTAGTAGAAGGTTATTTTATGCAAATTAACAGTTCGTCATTTCTCTATGGTCGACAGGGCTTACAAGGTAGTCAAGACAGGCTAGACCAGGCCAGTCAAAAAGTCGCCAGCGCGTCCACACAAACACTCAATCAAACGCCTCCCACCACTGACGCCCAAGCCAGTAATGCACGCTACGGTTCAGATATTCAGGATGGATTAATTGAAGCGAAGAACAGTGAACTAGAAGCAAAGGCCAACGCCAAGGTTATTGACACATCAAACCAAACCATAGGTCGACTGATCGATACTATGGCGTAACAACATGGTTTAAAACATCGCTTAAACGGCCATGAATTCCCGTACGTCATCAGCCGCAGTAAAACGCACAATGCGCTTTATTTCTTGACCATCTTCTAACAAGATCAAAGTAGGCCAGAGTTTAACGCCAAATTGCCGACCAAGCCGCTTGCCTTTGCCATCAAACACCTTGATGTGCACCATCTCGGGAAACGTCCTAATAACCTCTTCCACTGCATAGTGCGAAGCCTGGCAATGTCCACACCAAGGCGCGCCAAACTCCAGCAACGCGCGACCTGATAACTGACTGATGTCTTCAAAACTGGGAGCATCTTCACTGTATTCTGAATTAAAACCTATGGCCATAGCCTGCATACTGACACCTACCCTGCACGTTTATTTATACCCACTTCACCACATTGAACTCTTCTTTACACTCGTCAGAGCCCATTTCAAACTCACGGCAAATCCATGGACGATTTTCATAAATAGTACATAAATAGGTGTTTCGATCAACGGCTGAACACCAACCATCGTCCAGTTTCAGCATGGTTTCTGATCCCCACTCATCGACAGCAATGTGTTTATCTGGCACTCCCGTATCACTGATAATCATCACATCCATTCGACAACAGCACGCCTGACAGCGAGAACAAGTCACCTCTGAGTCATCAATATTTTTAACAGGGATCATCATAAGTATCTGGCTTTAAAAAAGAAATCGAACCATTATCCTAAGAAAGAGAAGAAAGACATAGGCTTTTCTCAGATATGTCTGCTGAATGCATACCTTCCGAAGAAAAGCCAAATACTCAGAGCAATCTATACTTTGAAACGTCCAACCAAGTTATCTAACTCATGATAAAGCTGATTTACCTGATCAGATTGACGTTTGCACGTCTCAGCAATCAACTTAGCTGAGCTGGTTTGTTCATTTAATTTATCTAGGTTGCGGTTGATTGCTATCGCTACTCCAGACTGTGCTTCCGTTGCTTGAGCGGTTTCTGCCGCCATTGCTTGAACTTTTGCAAATGAACTGCGTAAACCAGCAAAAATACGATCAACCTCGTCAAAATAACCTACCGTTTGATCTGCGCGTGACTTGCTGTCTGCAATCGCGCTAGAAGACTCCACAACGTTATTTTTTAACTGTTCAATCATTTTCTGAATATCGTTTGTACTGTCTTGAGTTCTTGTCGCGAGAGTACGAACCTCATCGGCAACGACAGCAAAGCCTCGGCCTTGCTCTCCCGCACGGGCAGCCTCTATTGCCGCATTTAACGCCAGTAAATTGGTTTGCTCTGCTATATTGCGAATAACCTCTAATACAGAAGCGATACTCGCCGAGCTTTGCTCTAATAAAGAAGACTGTCCTAACGCTATGTCTATTCCCTCAACTAGGCGGCTAATAGCTTGATGCGATTTGCTCACAGCCGCCTCACCTTGAAGCACAAAGCCATCAGCTAATCTTGCCTCATTCGAGGTCTCACTGGCATTATTTGCCATTTGTTGGTTTGCCGCGCTCATTTCATAACCCGAATTGACGATCGAATCCGCGGCGACACCCAAGTCTAAGGTAATTTGCTCTGTCTTTGTTGAGCTTTGATTTAAATGCCCCGTCACTTCTCCCAAAGAAACAGACTGTTGTTTTATTGTGTAAATCAATTGCCTTAGTTTTTCTAAAAAGGCATTAAAATCATGTGAGAGGTCACCAAATTCATCATCTTTAGTCACTTTGATACGTAATCTAAGATCGCCATTTCCTGCCGCTATTTCTTGGATACGCTGACGCAAAGATAAAATTTGCTGTGTCAGTTGCTTTGGTATCAGGTAACTGAAAAAGCCTGCTATCAATAAAGCAATAGCCAAAACACTGTAAATAAACCATTGCTGACTGGATGAGCTGGCTCGCATCAGGTTCGCTGTCACTTGAGATGCCTTTTCTGCACCTACACCGGCTTGATCAAGCATAGAACGCACCGCATTAAATTGCTTGTCTGCAGCCGATTTCTGCTGTTCGTAGTTTGAAGCTTGTTTACCGCTCACAATTAACGCATTAGAACTTTTCTGCCACTGAGAAAGTGCCGAATTAAAGCCTGAAAACGTTGAAAGTAATTGTGGATTTACAGACATAAGCTGCTCATAACGCGCAAATCGATCCTTAACTTGCTGGATATTCTCATCATGATCGGCTTTCTGACTACTGAGATCACCTTCTGCATTTAAAAGATTCAATTCAGCCACTTTAGCTTGATACAAATCTCGATCTGCATTTATCACTAAAGAGACAGCTTGCAAATAACGATCCGCTTGTTGATTCAACGCATCATTTTTTTTCTTAATGAGATCCGAGAACAGTACTAAACAAACCATGAATACAACGACCATTAAAGCCATAGGAATAGTCGTTTTAACGCGAATAGATCTTATACGCATAGAAGCTCTCTGCTTAATTGATAAAATTAAAGCGAGAGTAATCTTAAGCATAAAAAAACACAATATATTGGTTTTTTTAAACACCTTAATAGCAGCTTAAATTACACTCGCATTTTAAAGTTTCTCACACATTAATCAGAGTGTTTTAACTGTTAGGAATGCTGCGAACAAGTCATTTTTTTAACGAAAAAAATTATTTATTTATCTACAGGTGGTGGATGCAGACTTATTCTCATATTCCCCAAATAGGGCAGAATGAACTTATTCAGGAGCTAAAAGTAGTGAAATGGGTGATATTTTTTGCTTCTGGCTATTTTTTAAAAATAAAGGATTATCGCTGACACACCTTTGGTGCTTGATAGTCAAGGTTCAATAAGCGAAAATAATTCTCCCCTAAAGCAATACGTCGAAACGCATTATCATCAAGGTATTGAAAAATACGGCTGGTGACTTCGAGTTCCTGCTGATAAACACCAAAATTATTCCCTCTGAATGCCACAAAATCCGAGCCAGGCAAAATACGCTCTGCATACTGATTCATAAAGTCGACATACAACTCTCGATTTCCCCATTTACTAAAATAATGGTCTTCTAACACGCGCCATGAAATGTCTATTATCAAGTTAGGGTGCTGGTCTAGGAGGCGAGATAAAATGGCGATATGTTCAGACGCTGGTAGGTTTTTTTGTTCATAAGACACCCCCATGTGTGCCCAAACAATCTTATTGTCAGGATACAGGGTTAACGCCTGCTCCATTAAAGGCAAGTACAAGGTAGGTGTCTGATCATTGCCGATATCAGAGTGTATGGTGATAGGCGTATTTCGGGCCCTAAGCTCTGCCATAAACCCCGACCATAAGGTAATGTCTTTCGGCGTAGCAGGCGCATGACGATTATTAAATTGCGCTTGCTTGACCAGATTCACCTCGCCCATCCAATGAAACATGCCAGGATACTCACGCTCGTAAAGTGCCATCAACTCCACTGTGGGTTCTGGATCAGATAAATCGGTAAAGGTCATGGACAAGGTAAGATGGAGATTATCGGGCTTGTATTCAAGCATATTGGCCGCGTTGACAAAATCACTGCGTATTGTTGGCGCTACTGGTGTTCCGGGGCATGTTAAGTAATTTGAACAAGATGAATTGGCGGGCAACATCTGCCCAATGCCGTACACGTTGGCAAAGCGCACACTGGTGCGAGACAAGTAGTCATTGACTTCATTGAAAGGAATGGCTCGGCCATCAAAAGGCCGGTAGTGTAAATGCGTATCCACCACGGGCGTGTAAGGTTCAGAATCACGATCATAGCACGCAGAAGAACCTTTAAAAGAGTCAAGAGAACGCCCCTCTGGCGCCGCATCTGACGCACATCCCACCAGTAACAAAGACGCCAACATAGTAAAATAAACACAACGACCCATATTCATTATTCTCCCATTTATCTTATTCGGCACTTTGCACGACCCCATTAAGGAAGTAAAGAAAAGGTCAATTTCTCATTGTTTTAACGCATTATTTGCTTTGACGCGCCGATGTCAAAGCGCTATTTTGTACAGCGTTTTTTTACCCGATCTCTTCGCTTTGTGAAATCAATCGTCTTTCCCCAATGGAAAACCCAATAGGAAACATGGCATGTCTACCCACCACTATCATCAATTACAGGACTACTTTCGCAATTTGATAGAGCAAAAAACACTGCCATCTGGGAGTAAGCTGCCCTCAGAAAGAGACATTGGCGAACAATTCAAACTCACCAGAGTAACGGTACGACAAGCCCTGCAAAATCTCGAAGCAGAAGGGTTGATTTATCGACAAAACCGCAAAGGCTGGTTTGTTACCCCTCCTGCGGTTGTATACAACCCATCCAGCCATCTTAGCTTTAATTTGTATGTCACTGAACAGGGCTTCGTACCGCATACAGAAAAATTAATGCAACAAATTGAGCCGGCCAATGCGCAAATTGCCCAATTAATGAACATTCCCATTAATACGCCTGTGCTGTACCTTCATCGTCGTCGCTGCATCAACCAACGCCCTGTGCTAATTGAAAAAATGTACATCAACCCAGCCTTAATCCCTGGTATTGAAGACGAAGACCTCACTCAATCCCTGAGTCAATTACTAAAGAATAAGTTTCAACGAGAATATCGTGATATGGATTTAGCGTTTAAAGCCACTTCTTTACCCAGCAGCGCGACCAAGGATTTGGGGATTTCAGCGGGACAACCTGGACTGCATATCGAACGCATTAACTATATAAACGACAAAGACACAGATGATAAGCAAGTCCTTGAAATAGATTATGAATTTTGGCGACACGACGCCGTTACCATTAATATCGCCGTTCGGGATTAGAAGCCTCTATCCCGTCAGCCCCCCCCCTATCCCTTCCTTTTTTATTCGTTTTTAATCTTTTTTTAATCCACAAGTTCATCAATGTGTCATCTCTTTGACATATTTGGCTGATATCTTGCTTGTTAAATCTGGTCTATACCAGATTAACCTCACCCAAATGATCAAGATATGGAGAAGTGAAGATGATATTAAAGCCACTTATGAAAAGTCTTAGCGCTATCGCCGGTATCGGTATGGTTTCTATGGCCGCTCACGCTGCAAAAACCGAACTCACTGTCTACTCTGCGGTAGAAGCAGAAGATTTGAAAAAGTACGCCGCTCGCTTTAATCAAGACCACCCAGACATCAAGATCAATTGGGTGCGCGATTCAACAGGCATTGTGACGGCCAAATTGTTGGCCGAAAAAGCCAATCCGCAAGCGGATGTCATCTGGGGCTTGGCGGCAACCAGTTTAATGCTGCTAGACAATGAAGACATGTTGGAAAGCTACAAACCAAAATATTACGATCAACTTTCTCCTAAATTTAAAGACACTTCCGCCAACCCCGTTTGGACAGGAATGGACGCTTGGATGGCGGCTATCTGCTACAACACGGTGGAAGCAGAAAAGTTGGGCTTACCTAAACCCACTTCATGGCAAGATCTAACCAACCCCGTCTATAAAGGCCACATCATAATGCCAAACCCAAGCTCGTCTGGCACCGGTTACCTAGATGTCAGCAGCTGGTTGCAAGTGTTTGGCGAAGACAAAGGTTGGGACTACATGGACGGCTTGCACAACAATATTAGTCGATACACCCACTCTGGCTCTAAGCCTTGTAAATTGGCGGCATCGGGAGAAACCGTCATTGGTATTTCTTTTGCTTTCCGTGCGGCCAAGTCGAAAAAAGCAGGCGCGCCATTAGACATTATTTTTCCAACCGAAGGTCTAGGATGGGACATGGAAGCCACCGCCATTATCAAAGGCACAGACAAATTGGAAGCGGCTAAGGTTCTAGCTGATTGGGCCTCTTCCAAGAAAGCCAATGAAATGTACAACGAAGGCTACGCTGTGGTAGCCATGCCAGGAGTGGCTCAACCGGTGGAGTATTTCCCAACCAATGCCGAAGATTTGATGATAGATAACGATTTTGCATGGTCAGCGGCCAACCGTGATGCGATTTTAGCTGAATGGCAACAACGTTACGACAGCAAAAGCGAACCCAAATAACGTGTTATCTAGTGTTAGCACGTGAATCTAGTGCGTCCTAAAACTATGGACCTGATAACGACAAAGACAGTCAGTCACCCAGTGCGGTGTGACTGACTGATTTTTTGGTTATGGTTTTGACGATGATTTTTTTTGCAACGACCCCTTTCAAAAGAGGCGACTTATGTCTAGTAATGACCCCAGTAACGCATACCTAGAACTTCATAATATTGATCAATTTTTTGGCACTCATCAGGCGTTAAAAAACGTTTCTCTTAATATCGCCGAAGGGGAATTTGTCTGTTTTTTAGGCCCTTCTGGGTGTGGAAAAACCAGTCTATTGCGTATTATTGCAGGCTTAGACACTCCCAGTTCCGGACTACTCTTGCAGGCAGGAAAAGACATTACCCATGCCCCTATCAAACACCGTGACTTTGGCATTGTGTTTCAGTCTTACGCCCTTTTTCCAAATTTAACCGTCGCCGATAACATTGCTTATGGTTTGGTGTCACAAAAAGTGTCTGCCAACGATCGTCGTGCCCGAGTTAAAGACTTGCTTGCAACGGTCGGTTTATCTGGCAGTGACGACAAATACCCTGCGCAATTATCGGGTGGTCAACAACAGCGCGTCGCGCTGGCTAGAGCGCTTGCTACCTCTCCCGGATTATTGCTTCTAGACGAGCCCTTGTCCGCCCTTGATGCCAGAGTGCGTTCGCACTTGCGCCAAGAAATTAAACAATTGCAAGAAAAGCTGGGCGTGACCACCATTATGGTGACCCACGATCAAGAAGAAGCACTGACCATGGCGGATCAAATCGTGGTCATGAACCAAGGGGTGATCGAGCAAATTGGCTCTCCGCAAACGGTTTATGCGCATCCGAACTCCCCTTTTGTGGCGGAGTTTGTTGGTGAAATGAATTTCTTAAGCGCCAAAGTGTCAGGCGCAGGACAAATGCAATCTGGACATTTAACGCTGCACTGCGACCAATCTACCGATCTGGCATTTGGCGATAAAGCACAGTTGGCGATTCGCCCTGAAGATGTGCGTTTTGCAAACAACCAAGACGGCAACAAC
>CAZBUC010000018.1:946-16494 GCA_964494965.1 uncultured Maribrevibacterium sp. | reverse complement strand
GGACGGTATCGTCACTCTCAAAGAAGCGGAGCACTTTTTAATGGCAATAAAGTCGCATATTTGGGGTGAAACACACCAACAAGTACAAATTTTCATGGCCGGCGTTACCCCTAAATAACACAGTAATTATCTTTCTTCTTTAGCCCCTGATCCACAGGGGCTAACTATGCCACACTTTCTACGACAGAGACGCTGCACGCAACATGCGTTTTGACCACTGACTCCACGAACCAACGTACACCAGCTTAGCTTCTATACCAGCGTAATTGAGCGCTAAAACATTGTGACAAGCGGTGACACCAGATCCGCAATAATGAACATAAGCATCACTGCTATTAGACAGCCAATCCTGCCATTCCACATGCAACTGCTCAGCCGGCTTAAAACACCCTTCTGGGTCTAAATTATCCGTAAAGGGGCGATTGATTGCGCCTGGAATGTGTCCGGCGACAGGATCCATGATTTCGTTTTCACCATTAAACCGGTCTGATGCTCTAGCATCGACTAACTGAAATTGATTTGTTTCAAAATTCTCAACAATCGCCTGCTCCTCCACTGCCCAAGGAAAAATCACGGGATATTCATATAAAGTAGGAGTGGCCTGCTCCTCCACCGACGAGACAGGATTCCCCTCTTTTAACCAAACCGGAAATCCACCGTTCAGCACCCTCACATTGATTCCCTGTTGAAGAAGCATCCACCAAGCACGAGCCGCAATAGCGCCACCCATATCATCATAAACAACGACCTGTGTTTCTGGGTTAATTCCCCAAACCTGTAGCTGACTTGAAAACACGTCGTTATTAGGCAAAGGGTGACGACCAGTCAAGTCCGTCTCTGGGGACGCTAGTTGATGGTGTACATCGACAAATATAGCTCCTGGAATATGCGCTTTGTCATACTCTGACTTACCCTTAGCGTGATCGGTTAAATAAAATCGACAATCCAGCACAATCACATTGGGTTGACCCAATAACGAAGCTAATTCATGGGCAGTAATTAACGTTTTTAGTCGCACAGGCGTTCCTTAGAGAATCGTTAAGGATAATCAAAGTAGATTGTTAGTTTAAATCTACTTTGATTATCCATTTTTTGCTAATATTTGGGACAATTATCTTACTGCAGAATCCACTATGTTACGTATCGATCTCCTTCTCACCGAACAAGGCCTAGCTAAATCTCGCGCTCAAGCACAAGTTTTCATCAGCGAAGGACGCGTTTCATACGAACATAACCAGCAATGGATAACGGCCACCAAACCCAGTATAAAATTGACGGTCGAGACAAAAATCAAAGTCGCTTTAGACGAAACCGATAAATACGTCTCGCGGGGCGCTTTAAAGCTCGAAGGTGCCCTCTCTCACACAAAATTGAACATCAGTGGATTTCATGTTTTAGATATCGGCCAATCAACCGGAGGCTTTAGTGACTGCGTTATGCAGCACGGAGCGGCTAAAGTGGTTGGCATTGAAGTGGGACATGGTCAACTCGATGCTCGCCTAAAAACAAATCAAAATATTGTCTGTCTAGAAGGCATCAATGCCCGAAACCTAAAGGCTGACGATTTACAAGGACATTTTCCAGACAAGGGTTTTGATCTTATTGTTATGGACGTTTCGTTTATCTCACAAACTAAGATACTGCCGCAGCTACCTGATTTACTTCGCTTAGGTGGTCATCTAATCACCCTAGTCAAACCACAGTTTGAGGTGGGTAAAGAATTCATTGGCAAGGGTGGTATAGTAAAAAACACTCAACGCGTTGAGCAGCTTGCTCTAGACATACAAGCGTTTATCATAGAACTCGGATTTGAGGTGAAATGCTACATTGAAAGCCCAATAAAAGGGGGTGACGGTAACCAAGAATTTTTACTTTGGGCAATACGAAAGTAGTGCCTTAAGCCATATTTCCCAACAAAAAATCAATAAACCTCATCGTAACCAAGATGTTGAGGGGAGGTGATCGCTTTCGACGCTTTTTCTCTGAAGGCTTTTTGTTCTAATCCCTTAATGTAGTTTTTCGCCATATAAAACCCCAAGCAACCAAAAATAACAGAGCCTATTGCTTGACCAAAAAGTATCCCTTGAGCGCCCATAAAAAGAGCAAAAAACGTAATTAAAGGCCATGTCCCTAATGTTGCCCGTCCAAAATTTAACAGGGTACTGTTTAATGGCTTCCCCAGGTTATTAAAAACGGCAATCGCAATAAAGAGCAAACTCTGAAAGAAAAAGCTGAACGACACAAAAGTGGCAAAAAAACGAATAATATCGGCGCTAGCCTGTGTGGCGTTGAAGGTTGCCACCAACCAGTCCTGAAGTTGAAATAAAATAATGCACAACAACAAGCAATACCCAAAAGCATAAATGACTGCGCTAGTAATCGTGCTGTGCATACGATCAAAGCGTCCAGCACCATAATTCTGACCCAACATGGGCCCAACGGCACCTGACAAAGCAAACACGCCACCAAAAATAACAGGGATAATCCGCCCAATAATCGCCACAGCAGCCACCGCATCGTCACCAAATGAAGAAGCATGCTCCATGACAATAGCATTAGCCAATGGCGAAGACAGATTGGTTAACATAGCCGGCACAGCAATCACACACATTGGTTTCACGTCTTTTATGAAATCCATCACGTCAAAACGACCTAGCATTTTATGCACATGAACAACGCCGTAGTAAGACACCGCCACCATAGAGAAGCGGGCTATTAAGGAAGCAATCGCCGCCCCTTGAACTCCCATATCAAGAGCAAAAATAAAAATCGGGTCAAGCACCGCATTGATCAGACCACCAATTAAGGTCGCGTACATGGCACGGCGAGCATCGCCTAACGCACGCATGATGCCAGAGCCAATCATGCCAATCATAATGGCTGGCATCCCAATGATCAGGATTTGCAAATACTCGGTAGCTAATTCAAGCGTTCGACCTGTCGCCCCTATATAGGATAAAATGAAGGCGACATTCGGCCACAACAACCAAACAACCATCAAAGAAAATAGCGTTCCAAAGGCCAGCACATTCACCGCTCGTCGTTTAGCAAGCTCTATCTGCCCTTCACCTATGGCTCGAGAAACCAGTGCTGTGGCTGAAATAGAAACAGCGATACTCAAAGAAATGGTGAAAAACATGATGGTACTGGCAAAACCCACCGCCGCCACGGCTTCTTTCTCATCCAGCATGGAAAGAAACAACATGTCGACAAGATCAACTAAAAACATACACATTAAGCCCAACGCGCCAGTGGCGGACATGTAGACAACGTGTTTAAAAGTAGATCCTTGCGTTAATTTTGCCTGGCTAGGCATTCGTTTTCCCCTAAAAATGATGCGTCAAAAACACAAAATCCGGCCAAGTAATACTTGACCGGATGAGTATTTTCTCATGTCTGCCGTATAGAGAAAACGCTTACTTGACCAACAGGCTAGTGAAGATGAGGATTTCCACGGTTAAAGACGATTTTTTCCACATCCGCAAAGCGTTCAGCAAAATGTATCGTCATACCTTCTTTAACAGACTCTGGCAACTCCTCAAAGTCACGACGGTTGGGTTCTGGTAAAATCACCTCACTAATTTTGCTGCGTTTTGCGGCAATGATTTTTTCACGAATACCGCCCACTGCGAGCACTTGACCGGTTAATGTCAGCTCCCCTGTCATAGCCAAGCCTCGACGCACAGGTTCACCTTTGGCTAATGACATTAAAGCCGTCGCCATGGAAATACCCGCACTTGGGCCGTCTTTGGGGGTTGCTCCTTCAGGCACATGCAAATGCACAAGGCTTTTATCGAAAAACTCAGGAAACTTTTGATAACTCTTCGCATGGGAGAACACATAGGAATAAGCGATTTCGGCGGATTCCTTCATCACATCACCCAGCTTACCAGTGAGTTTTAAGCCACGTGTTAATTCATGTACTTTATTGGCTTCTATTGGCAAGGTCGCTCCCCCCATGGAAGTCCAGGCCAAACCTGTCACCACACCAACCCCTTGCAAGGTCTTTTCGGGACGGAAATACGGCATGCCCAACAGCGTTTCGACGTCTTTCACACCGATGTTAATGCGCTCTTTGTCGCCTGTCATCAGCTCGACCACGCATTTACGCAATACTTTTTGCAGCAGTTTATCTAAGCCTCGAACGCCTGCTTCACGGGCATAATGTTCGATAATATGACGTAAGGCCGCGTCGGTAATGTTTAATTGCTTCTTTAACAGCTTATTCTTCTTCAGTAGTTTCGGCCACAGGTGCTGTTTAGCAATCGCCAACTTCTCTTCACCTATGTAGCCAGACAAACGAATGACATCCATTCTGTCTAACAGAGGCGCCGGAATGGTATCTAACTGGTTTGCCGTACATATAAACAAAGCTTTAGACAGATCAATGCGCATGTCTAAATAATGATCTAAGAACTCGCTATTTTGCTCAGGATCCAATGCTTCTAATAAAGAAGACGCAGGATCGCCTTGAAAAGAAGACCCAATCTTGTCGATCTCATCCAACATAATAACGGGATTTTCCACTTCCACGTCCTTCAGGGCTTGCACAAACTTACCTGGCAAAGCGCCTATGTAGGTTCGTCGATGCCCTTTTATTTCTGCTTCATCGCGCATGCCACCAAGGCTAAAGCGATAAAACTTCCGATTTAATGATTCCGCAATGGATTTACCAATAGAAGTTTTGCCCACCCCAGGTGGACCCACAAGCAGTAAAATACTTCCGCCCATTTCGCCGCGGTGGGCTCCCAAGGCCAAAAACTCTACAATACGATCTTTTATATCCCCAAGCCCCGCATGATGAGATTCCAGCACATCGCGCGCTAACGTGATGTCTAAATTATCTTTTGAGTGAACGCCCCAAGGCAAGGACGTCGCCCAATCCAAATAATTTCGAGTCACTCCGTATTCTGGCGATCCTGTCTCCAAAATACTTAACTTGTGTAACTCATCTTGAATTTTATTGTCGACTGCGTCACTCATGGTTTTTCCGCCCAAGCGAGATTTGAACATCTCAACATCGGCGGTACGATCGTCTTTTGACAAGCCCAGCTCTTTTTGTATGACTTTCAGCTGCTCTTTGAGGAAAAAGTCTCTTTGATGCTTGCTGATCTTATCATTCACTTCGGCACTGATTTCATTTTGTAAACGAGCAATCTCCAGCTCCTTACGCAACAATATTAAGGACTGATGCATACGAGCTTGGATTGGGATTGTGGCAAGCACATCATACAATTCGTCGGCATCGGCCGAGGTAATAGAAGCAGCAAAATCTGCTAATAAACCGGACTCATTAAATGAAAAGCGCCCTAAATACTGTCGTAAATCCTCGCTAAACAAGGGATTTAAACGAATCAGTTCCTTAATCGCATCCAAAATAGCAATAGAGTAGGCTTTTGATTCATCATCATTGGTTTTCAGGTCACTGAGGTAGCGAACACGAGCCAAGTACGGCGCCGTATCGCTCAACCATTCAACCACTTCAAAACGCTTAACCCCTTGAGCTAAAAAGGTCAGCTTATCGCTTTGCTTTTCCGCTCGATGCACTCTGGCCACGCAGCCGATAGATCGAAACTCTTCTACATTAGGGGTTTTGCCACTTTTTTTATCGGCATACACCAAACCCACCACAGCCTGAGAATGTTCTGCAATTCGCTCAAGGGTTTCTTCCCACTGAGCAGCGTCGACCATAACAGGTTGTACTTGAGCTGGAAAAAATGGACGACTCGATACGGGCAAAACAAACAAGGTATCGGGTAAAACATCGTCAGGTAAGGCTAGACCTTTCGGGTCACTAATAACCACACTCTCGTCTTCTGCCATAGTGTCATTTTCCTCTGGCGCATCTGAATATTGTTCGTCATCGTTCATATTATACGTCTCAGTAAATCAATAAGTTGTGGCTGAAAAATAGGTAGGACTATTTTTTTAGGTTGTATCCTATGTAATGACATTCTTACCAAAAACAATACTGCGGCATTTTTTTACATAATCTTGTCATATTAAGTTTGCGGTTTCTCTCACACTAACCATACGGCCAAGATTAATTATTTGGTCAGGTTCAAGTTAGTGTTATTATGTTGTTCTTTATACGAGAAAATACGGTCAAAAGCGGCACATCGAAAGCTCGCGGACCTTGTCCAGCAGACTGACAGCGACAAAAGAAAAGGAAAAAAGCAATGACCAGCGACGAACTACTCAAAACCTACCCAGATATCTTTGTCATCAAGCATCCTTTCGTGATGCACAAGTTGACCAGCTTAAGAGATAAAAATACCAGTACACGCGAGTTTCGCATGCTGGTAGAAGAGCTAGGGACTCTTATTGGCTATGAAGCCACGCGTGATTTGGAAACCATTGATGTTGAAGTGGAAACCCCTCTAGAAAAAGCCATGTGTCCTGTTCTAAAAGGCAAAAAACTGTGTATCGTGACCATTATGCGAGCAGGGAACGGATTGGCCGAAGGCGTGTTGAAACTCTCCCCTTCTGCCCGCGTGGGACATGTTGGCTTATATCGTGATCCAGACACTAAGCAACCTGTTGAATACTACCTAAAAATGCCACACTCCGTAAACGAGCGTACCATTATTGTGGTTGATCCCATGTTAGCAACCGGTAATTCCGCCATCATGGCCATTGATAAAATGAAAGAAATGGGTGCGTCAGACATCCGCTTTATTTGCTTATTCGCCGCACCTGAAGGCATTCAAGCGTTTAAAGCAGCACATCCAGATGTGGCTATGTACATAGGCGCCATTGACCGTGAACTGGATGAACACGCCTATATTCGGCCTGGCGTAGGCGATGCAGGTGATCGTATTTACGGCACCCGTTAATACGAATAGCATACATTGATTAACAAAAAGCCGTCTCTTGTTTTCTATCGAATTAAATCAATTGAAAGAGACGGCTTCTTAGCCTTGATAATCTAGCCCTGCATGACAAAGCGATGTTAACTTTTCAGTGCAAGAAAAGCCCCCGCACTCGCCATAATCCCACCGGCCGTTCTATTGAGTGTTTTCATAGAGCGTTCTGATTTCATCAGTCGTCGAGCTTGAGCCGCGCTCACAGCAATCAACATCAAACCTAATGACAATCCAACCAGAGTCAACAAGGCCGCCAACACAATATCAACACCACTTAAGGTGGTTAAATCCATAAATGTCGGTAAAAAAGCGATATAGAACAAAATGACCTTAGGATTAGACGCGGAAATCATAAAGCCCTGAACAAAGCTCGACACAGCACTGTGTGTCGGTAATACACTTCCATCTGCAGAAAATGGTGCCACAGGTGATACCCACATTTTCCAGCCCAAATACATTAAATACGCGGCACCTGCGTAGCGGATCGCTAAAAATAACTCTTCCCACGCCATCGCGATCGCCGCTAAACCAAAGCATGCCATTATCAAATAAGCTATGTCGCTCACGACCATTCCCGCACTCAAAAACACACTGGCACGGGCTCCCTGCGACATACTGCGCGCCAAGATGGCAAATACACCAGGACCTGGGGTAATACCAAAAATAAAAATAGCGAGGAAAAACGTAATCCCACTCTCTAACGTCATCTTCTCTTCTCCATCAATTGACAACTATCACTCAACAACACCGCAACCCGCCAAAACCATTCGAGTAATAAAGTGTTTCGCTTCTTCATAATCCTTTTCTTCTAACGCCTCTTTCTGCAAAAGAATTTTCACTTGTGCATCAAAATCCGCGTAAGTCTGCGTCATCGCCCAAATACTGATAAAAAGGTGTTCGGTCGGAACAGGCGCCATAAGCCCTTGATTTACCCAAGTCTCAATGGTGTCTTTTTCACGTTGAAGCTCAGAAACAAACAAGCTTCTAAGATAGTCCAAAACAAAACGCTCTTCCCCAATCAGTGCCATGGCAAAAATCTTAGAGGCATTTTTATTGGTGCGAGACTGATCAATCTTTTCACTAATATAGCGCGTTAAATTACGTTTTGGGCCTTCTTCTACATTAAACTCACTCACAGAATCGAGCCAAAGACGTAGAATTCGCTCTAACACAGCCTCAAGCAAATCTTTTTTGGAGCGATAATAATAATGGACATTGGCCTTTGGCAAGCCGGCCTCGTCAGCAATCATTTGCGTGGTGGTTTTAGCCAATCCCTGTCGCGCAAAAACACGCTCCGAGGTTTCTAAAATAAGCGCTTGATTCTGGGCACGTATATGGGCTTTTAACTGGTCTTTTGGGCGTTTTTCTTCGCTCAATGTATCACCTCAAAAATGCATTTGGCTTGGGCTGTTACGTTAAGATAATCAGCGCATTACACGTTATCTAAACAAATACCTAAAGAGTAGCATTGTTTGTGAATGAGACGAAGTCTTGTGAAGAAATGGCCATAAAAAAAGGGAGCCGAAGCTCCCCATTTCCCCTCGCAGCAGAGACCTTAATGACTATAGGCATTCATCATTAGGCTAACTGCTACACCACGTTGGCGCTGTGATCGAGTCACGATAGGCGTGAACTCAATGTGCTGTTCGATGATTTTCAATCAACAAGCGTAAAAGCTGTTTTTGAAACAATTGAAAATCGTCGTTTTAATCTGATATACAAACTAACCAAGACGGCGCCTGTTAAAGCCGTTTAGCTAGAGTAAGTGGGTATAATTATAAACAGCAGAATTCACAGTGCAATAGCTTGGGATAAAAAAACTGACCGAATGATCAAATATTTTTAATTCTCAATGGGTACCATCAACTTTAGCGGCTTTTACTCGCGACTCTTTTGGGTACGAAGGACGCAGACACTCGATTTCTTCCTTTCTTTTTAGACTGATACAAGGCGTCATCCGCTCGCTTTAAAACATCACCGGCTGGCTCACCAAGAGAAGCAAAGGCCACCCCCAAACTGACTGTCACGTTCACCTCTATCTCCTGTTTCTTTTTTGGGTCAAACACCCCAACAAAGGTTTCTTCAATGCTGTGCCGAACCAATTCTAAAACGTCTTCCGCCTCATCCAGTTGTCGCCCTCGAAAAACAATCGCAAATTCTTCTCCGCCATAGCGAAACGCCTTTCCAGGCACAGAATACCGTTTCAACTGAGCTGCCACACTTTTTAAGACCTTATCTCCCATATCATGCCCATAGGTATCGTTAAATGCTTTAAAGTGGTCAACATCAACCATAGCAATGGCATACTGTTTCGGCAGGCCAACTAATTGCTCATTTAAAGCCCGACGCCCCGGCAATTGAGTCAAATCATCCACATACGCCATGCGATGACTTTCTAACAGCAAAAACCAAATCCACAATAAAAACTGAGCGGAAAGCAAGGCGTCAAACTGATCGTCCGAGGTAACGGAATAACTGATGATCAACAAACTCACTATGCTCATTAGGCCGCTAGCACGGAACACATCACCCGTTAGCCACCAGGCTAAACCAACCGCAGACAGACTGAGAATCACCACACTCCATAACAGTACCGATGACCAGCTAACGCTCAAACCAAAGAAGGCAGAATCCAAAAAAGCAAACGACACCCAGCCTCGTTCAATGGCATAGCACCAACACACCAGCATCACCACAAACAACATTCGGTTGATCGCAAAACGATTAAAAAAGCCACGTTCGGGTAAAAAACTCAATAATGCGATACAAAAACACGACACCACTAGGTACGCCGTTAATGACGCGTCTTGATTAAGATCCCCATATAATTTAGGAATTAACAGCAACAAAACCAAGATCAGCACACGACCTTTATTAAAATGCCATGCTAAAAAAACCGCGACGCCCGCAAGAATGAGAGGCAAGAAAGGAAGCACATTGACCCACAAAGGTGGTAATAGGTTGACATACAAACTAGCATAAACGCTAAGCAGCAAAACAAAACACGGCACTAAAAATGAACTTAGACGTTCAGACATATCAATTTCAAACCTATCGAATCATTCGATGAAATACGACCGATATATTGCCCCGAAAATGATTCATTTTCATCAATAATAGTCACTAACTTAATAAAAAGGACAAAATAATGGGATTACTCGTAGAGGGCAAATGGGTCGACCAATGGTACGACACCGACAAAAGTAAAGGCAAATTTGTACGTGGTGAGTCTATTTTCAGAAACTGGATTTACCCAGACAAAGAATATGACGAGAACAATTCAGAACACTTTCCTGCGCAATCAGGACGCTACCATCTTTACGTCTCTTTAGCCTGTCCATGGGCACATCGTGCTATTGTATTTATCAAACTTAAGCAACTGGAAGACATTATCAGTATCAGTTGTGTTCACCCTGACATGCTGGAAAATGGCTGGGAGTTTAAAAAAGATGAGGCATTTGTTGATGCTAATGTGGCCATAGAAGATCCGCTTTACCATTTTGATTTTGCTCACCAGTTGTATACCAAAGCAAAGCCAGACTACAGCGGCAGAGTGACGGTTCCCATACTCTGGGACAAACAAAGTGAAACTATCGTATCCAATGAGTCAGCCGATATCATTCGCATCTTTAACCATGCTTTTAACGACCTAACCGGCAACCAGCTGGATTTCTATCCTGCGGACAAGGCAGCAGAAATAGACGAGTTAAATGAGCGAATTTACCATACAGTAAATAACGGCGTTTATAAGTCTGGATTCGCAACCACCCAAACCGCCTACGAAGAGGCTTTAGTGCCTCTGTTTGAAACACTGGATTTCTTGGAGAACCTACTCACACAACGACACTACTTGTTGGGCAATGAGCAAACGGAGGCAGATTGGCGTTTGTTCACCACCTTGATACGATTTGATGCGGTATATTTTGGCCACTTTAAGTGCAACTTAAAAAGAATCCTTGATTATCCCCATATCAACGCCTATCTAAAACGCTTACATGACGTGCCCGGCATTGCCGAAACGATTAATTTTCAACACATTAAACGCCATTATTACTTTAGTCACAAAACCATTAATCCAACCCAAATTGTACCAGTAGGACCTGATCACTTGTTTATTTAAGATGTCACATTTGGGATAAACAATCGTGGCAAACTAAAGGACACTGCACTAGAGTCTATGAATGTGGGTCTTTTTTGAGGATAATAGACCCACAATTACTCGCCTTCTATGCGTCGCTGTTAGCTGATCCTAGAACGCACACGATGAATTTTCGACATTTGTGGTTATTTATGGAAAAGAAAATACTTTGGGCCATCTCTATTATCTTGATACTCATATTGTGGATCAAGGCCGGTCCCTTTAAAGACGATACTAATGGCAGTCAATCAAGCTCAAACGAGCTTTACAACGATGCCACAGAAGATGAAAAAAAATACTACAAATCCCACCCGATTAAGACGCCACGACCTGACTTCGCCGCTATTGCAGACATTGATGAGCGTAAAAATGCTTTTTTTAGTTACCTAACCCCTTTCATCAATGAAAAGAACAACCTAATCCTTAAGGATAGGGCTCGCCTCATATCCTTGATAGACAGCGAAAAAACACTGTCTAGTAAGAATTTGAAATGGGTCTCAATGTTGCGAAAAGATTATCGCATGGAACAACTTAAGAGCTACACAAAAGAAGATTTGACTGAGTTACTCAATCGTTTGGATATCATTCCTGTCTCCTTGGTATTGGCACAGGCAGCGAACGAATCAGCTTGGGGCATGTCGCGATTTGCAACGGAAGGGAACAACTTTTTTGGGCAGTGGTGTTTTAGAAAAGGCTGTGGCCTAGTACCAGAATCTCGCGATAGCGATGCAGATCATGAAGTACGTAAGTTTAAAGACCCTCGTGAATCTGTTTTTGCTTACATTGATAATCTAAACACCAACAATGCTTACAAAGAGCTAAGAACAACGCGATCTGAGTTGCGTACTAATAGTGAAGAAATTACTGGACTGGCGCTGGTGGGTGACTTGCAGCGCTACTCTGAAAGAGGTCAGGATTACGTGGAGGAAATCAAGGGGTTGATTACCTACAACAAACTGTGGCGATTTAATAACCAGCAGCCGTCACCTGAATTATAATAATCATTAATATACTCTTAAATCACCTGATGTGGGGTGGCTAACCGCCCCCCCCTTCATTACAATACCCCATCCTTTTTCCCACTCATAAAACGAGGAAATTCAATTGGCCCGTTTACCTGTAATTGTTGGCTTTGGCGGAATCAATTCGGCTGGTCGTACTTCTTCACATCAAGCCTACCGCCGTATTGTTTTTGATCTGCTTCCAGAATCAGTCCAACAGGACGTTTTACTTGATCTTGCAACGATCACGAACATGGCTGAACATAAAAACGGCCTTTGGTATACCAATAGTGGGGAAGCGTTAGATGCGGCAGCCCTAGTTGATAGTATTGGTGATTCATTGCTTGCTCGGACCTTAATTCGACGCATTCACCCCAGTTTATTTGATGTTGACCATGTGGTGCTGCACAGGTCCACTACCTTGCACGCAGGTCAAGACAATGAAAAGCTCAGTTTCACTATAAAAACGCGTTCTTTACCCAGCGATCTTCCCGCAAACTGGCAAGTAAAAGCCTTATCAGACAGTGTCAGCGAAGTGATTGTGGACGGTAACTTAGAAACCTTTATTAAGGACACTAAACCTCTTTCTGTAAAAGCAGCGGGACAACTTCCAACGGGTTTTGACCCATCAAAACTCTACCAAAGCCGTAACCATCCTCGTGGATTACAAATGACGATTTACGGTGCCTCCGATGCAGTAAAAAGTAGCGGTATTGATTGGGAAGTG
Organism: uncultured Maribrevibacterium sp.; assembly: GCA_964494965.1. Lineage (GTDB taxonomy): Bacteria > Pseudomonadota > Gammaproteobacteria > Pseudomonadales > Marinomonadaceae > Marinomonas. The sequence goes on along the minus strand of CAZBUC010000018.1, from coordinate 3,762 downwards.
ATTCGCAGCAAGGTAGCACCAGATCAAATCGCCGTTTATGCCGCTAACTCGATTGGACAAATGGACGACCTTGGTTTTGGCGGTATGCTAAAATCGGCCCTCATGGGCAAGCGCACAACCTCAAAGCACCTCCCTCTTGGCTATGCACAAATGCCTGCGGATTTTGTAAACGCTTATATTCTAGGCAGTGTTGGTAACGTTGGCACGTCAATCGGCGCTTGCGCGACCTACTTCTTTAACCTAGAAAAAGCCATTGAAGGCATTAAATCGGGGAAATTTCGTGTTGCCATGGTGGGTGGCAGTGATGCGCCTATCACGCCAGAAATTATAGAAGGTTTTAGAACCATGGGAGCACTGGCTGAAGACACAGCGCTGCTTGCTCTGGATCAAATCACAAACCAAGAAGAGCCGGACCACACTCGCAGCTGTCGACCCTTTGCTCAAAATTGCGGTTTTACCATTGGTGAATCCAGCCAATGGACACTCTTGATGGACGATGAACTTGCCATTGAGTTAGGGGCTGAGATATTTGGAGCCATACCAGCGGTATTTTCTTATGCCGACGGTCATAAAAAGTCGATATCAGCACCTGGCATAGGCAATTATCTAACCATGAGCAAAGCCATGGCTTATCTTAAAAACATCATAGGAAATGATGGCCTAACCCAGCGAACCTTTATTCAAGCTCACGGCACAAGTACGCCACAAAACCGCATTACGGAATCACACGTACTCAGCCAAGCGGCAACAAGCTTTGGCGCTACAGGCATTCCTGTTGTCGCAATGAAAGCTTTCCTTGGTCATTCTCAGGGCACCGCGGGTGGAGATCAATTACATCTATCCTTGGGTGTTTGGAAAGATGGTATATTGCCCGGCATTACAACGTCCCACGCTATCGCTGAGGACGTTTACCAAGAAGGCTTGAAATTCCAACTCAAGCACCAAGCCTACGGAAAAGACTATTTCGATGCTGCATTGCTTAATTCAAAAGGCTTTGGCGGAAACAACGCTACGGCGGTTTTGTTGTCTCCAAACCAAACCATGAAAATGCTCAGAAAACGCTATAGTGCTGAGGCTCTTGAAGCCTACCAAGCGAAAAACGCAGAGGTGGTTGCCGCTGCAGAAGACTACAATCAAGCAGCAATTCGTGGTGAAATATTGCCAACCTACAAATTTGGTTTTAACGTTCTAGGCGGTGAAGAGCTGACTATTTCAGATACCGAAATTCATCTGCCAGGTTACGACCTTCCCGTCGATCTAAACCTTGAAAATGAATTCAGCGACTTAAAATAAGCCGCTGAATTCATTCGCTAATTTATATTGGCTAATACCAAGTGACTATCAGGTATTAGCCAATTCTTTTTGAAGAAAATCTAACAACAATTGCACCTTTCTCGACATAAGCTTACGTTGCGGATAAATCGCGTGAAAGCAAATCTCGTACCCCTTATAACTTGGTAGAAGGTCGACCAACTCCCCTGACTCAATGTGTTTTTCCACCAGAAAATCAGGCTGATAAATCACTCCTAACCCCGCCAAAGCAAAACGTACTAGGGCCCCACCGTTGTTCACTTTAAAGCGACCAGCCACGGTGACGCTTTTAGTCTCTCCCTCTGAGTCAATCATCGACCATCGGTCGGGAATAGCAGAATTACTGTACAAAAGACAAGAATGATTTTTTAAGTCATCAAGACCCTGTGGCATACCATGAACAGCCACATAGTCGGGGGAAGCACACACATACCCTTTACCGTAACAAAGAGGACGAGCAACGAACTGGTCACCACCTAAATTCCCCCCTCGAATGGCAACATCCACCCCAGATTCAGTCATATCCACTCGCTTATCACTAAAATCCACGTCAAAGTCGATGTCGGGGTACAAACGCGTAAAGCGGTCTAATAAAGGGACAACATGGGACAACCCAAAATCCATAGGAACACTGATCTTCAATAAGCCTTTGGGTTTTTGCACCAACTCCCCCATATCACTTTCGGCTTCTTCAACAGCATCCAGTATCGCAATACAATGCTGATAATATTTACGGCCAGCATGGGTGATACTGATATTACGAGTGTTTCTTTGTAGTAATTTCGTCCCCAACTCCTCCTCTATCGAGTTCACAAAACGTGTCACCATAGGACGAGAAATACCCAGTGAATCGCTTGCCACCTTAAAGCTTTCAGCCTCGTAAACACGGCAAAACACCTTCATTGCTTGAAACTTGTCCACACATTTACCCTATAAATTAAAGATAGTGATTAGATAGAACTGACCCAGACAGAATGAAACCGACCTTAAGATTATTTCTTTAAAGTTAATATTGAATTGTATTTTAAGGTAATTATTTATCAAATGAAAAGAGTTAAACTGATTTCATGTTTAATCATCCATAAAGGACTCTATTATGAAAATCGTTACTCTGCTTTCCCTTGGCCTTGCCTCTACCATCGCTGTCGCTGCTGACTATAAAGTTGACCCAGCGCACTCTGCAGTCACTTTCGAAGTTGGACACCTTGGCGTTAGCACTACTCCGGGGCGTTTTAACGAAATGGAAGGCAATTATTCCTACTCTGACGATGGCAAAACCGGCGAAGTGTCTTTCGTGATTCAATCCGCCAGTGTGGATACCAACCACGAAGCACGTGACAAACATTTGCGCAGTCCAGATTTTCTTAACGTAAAACAGTTTCCAACATTAACCTTCAAAAGCACATCTTTCGACGGTGAGAAACTGGTAGGGGATTTAACCCTACACGGCGTGACTAAAACCGTCACTTTTGATGTAGAAAAAATTGGCGAAGGCCAACAGGCCT
>CAZBUC010000018.1:0-936 GCA_964494965.1 uncultured Maribrevibacterium sp. | reverse complement strand
GCGAAGGCACAGACCCTTGGGGTGGCTATCGTTCCGGTTTTGAAGCCAGCACAGAAATAAATCGCAGTGACTTTGGTATCACCTACTTCATCCCAGGTGTGTCCGATAAAACAGACATCACGGTTTACGTCGAAGGCATTCGTCAATAATCGTTTCTTGCAAGCGCTTTTAAGAGCAAAACCTTAGTCAACATTGCAGTCAAAATAGGAAAAGCACCGTGTACGATCAAGCTAGCAATACCAATATTATTATGTTGTTAAACACAGCAATTTACCCCTTTATTGCTGCGTTAATAACCAGTTTCATTGTTAGCCGACTGGCGCGCGGGGCTTCCTTACTTGGCGGCTTTGCTGGCTTCGCTGTTGGGCTTGGCCTGGTACACCCAGGCCTGAGCTTCCCACCCAACCAAGCCATTGATTACTATTCAATGACTATCTTGATCGCCATTATTGCATGGGGATGTTTAACCCTGGGTAAGGCCTCTGCGGCTTTAAACGTCATTGTTTTGGCACTGTTTAGTGGCTCTTTTTACCTTCTACTCAATCCAGTACTGACACATTCTGGCATGGTAGTTAGCCTTAGCTGGGCGATCGCGTGCGGCTTGATAGCCTCTCTTTATTATCTTATTCTAAATAAAACAAAACATTCAGAAGCATTCCAAACCGAAGGCCAACGTCGTTTTTACAAACAACTTCCATTTATTGGGTTCGTAGTGGTTGCAGGCGGTGCAGCTCCAGTCGTATCCATTGGGGGAAGCCTGTTAATTGGACAACTGTTAGGGGTGTTTAGCGCAGCCTTATCCGGCTACCTTGTTATTAATTACTTCACACAGGCACTAACCGATAAGGCAAGCAATGCAGCACAGAGCGCTGCCCTATTGCTGATCTTGGGCGGTTTACTGACACAGAGTCATGTCCTTGCCGACATCCCTCTGTA
>CAZBUC010000017.1:0-16691 GCA_964494965.1 uncultured Maribrevibacterium sp. | reverse complement strand
GATTTGGTTAGCTGGTACACATCTTCTTCTGAAAGATCAGCACGAGTCGCTAGGAAGTTAGGTTGAGCAACCGTGTTGATATCTTTGGTTTGCCCAGGGTACGTATTGGCAGGAATCACATAGCGAGTCCATAGATCGTAGCTGCCGTTGGCTTCTTTGATTTGTTCATCGGTGAAGTCCAGTACAGTCACTTTATCGCCCATCGAAGCATAGAGACGTGTTACCGCACTTACGGGCACACCAGCCGGTGTGTTCATACCTTCGATATTGCCGTTTTGCATCGCATCGGCGCTGGCAGCATAGCCCATATAAGATAAGCTGAATTTGTCTGGATCAATGTTTAGGCCTTTTAGCTGTTGTCGACCAGATCCTTCTGTCCCAGAGTTTTTGGTACCAATGGAAAACTTGTTATTGGTGCCTTCAAGCGCTTTTAAGTCCGCTACAGTGCCGGTTTTAGCAAGATCAGATTTTAATACGAAATGTTCTACGTTTTGCCAAAGCATAGAAACGGAACGTAATTCTGTTTGCTTGCCTGAGCTTTCGAAAGGACCTTCTCCGTCCCATGCCCAAGCACCGTACAAGCCTTGTAAAATAGCAAATTGTGCTTGGTTTTCACGTAGCAGCTTGATGTTTTCACCTGAGCCAGCGGAGCTGATGGCGGACATGGACAAACCAAATTTTGGCTCTAGTTTGACTTTACTTAGCGTCGCAATGGCGACCCCTACAGGATAATAAGTACCACCTGTAGACGCGGTTGCTAAGATGTAGTTGCGGTCTTCGGCCGCGGTTACACCTGTTGCTGACAGTGCGATAGCAGCGGCCGTTGCGCCGGAAAGAAGCGTTTTAGTAACAAATCCCAATTTCATATTATTTTTCTCCTAGTGAGTGGGGTTGGTTAGATAATTCATAGCTATTTTCGTGCCACATATTTATCTATCTGATATATATAGCTTTATTTTAATATTGTAAATATCCTTTCTTTTTTTGTGCACATATAAGCGATATGTTGCCTATAGTAGGGATTGTCCAATCGGCAATAAATTGCTTATGATGAAACGAGCAAACATCATAGCCCGTTGGCCGTTTTGTCTTTTTTAGTGACTGGTATAAGCAAAATATTGCCAATCTTGATTTTGAGGTGTTATGCGTACTTTTGATGGTCAGTCCTCTTCAAACTATTCGCGGATTCGTCCTTTATACCCCGCTGAGCTGTATTATTGGCTTTCTCAGCAAGTGGATAAAACCGGCGTTGTGTGGGACTGTGCTTGCGGCACAGGGCAGGCCTCTGTTGATTTAGCCGCTTATTTCGATCGGGTCGATGCGTCTGACATTAGTGAGTCTCAGGTGACCGCTGCTACGCCTCATCGTAAGGTAAATTATCAAGTCTGCTGGGCAGAGCGAACCCCTTATCCTGATGACTATTTTGATGTTGTTTGTGTGGCTCATGCTTTGCACTGGTTTGATTTAGAGGCCTTTTGGAAAGAGGTGAGGCGGGTGCTCAAGCCAGGAGGCATGTTCATCTGCTGGGGCTATAATTGGCTTCAAATTGGTGAAGCGGAAGATAAAGTGATCGCAGATTCTGTCTTGTCAGCTTTGGAGGGTTACTGGCCATCGCAAAGTCGTTTACTTTGGAATGAGTACAAGGATATTCATTTTCCGTTTGAGCCGATTGAGGTGCCCTCGTTTGAACTCAATTGCCATTGGACTGTGACGCAAACCTTGGATTTTATTCGCACCTGGTCTGCTTCACAGCGCCACATAGAAGAACGAGGGGATGATTTTTTGCAACAGGCATCGACGAGTCTCAAAGAAGCTTGGTCTTACCCTGGCGAAAAGCAGACGGTTCATTTCCCTTTTTTTGTCAAAGCTGGACGAATGCGTTAGTTCCTGCTTTTTATAAGGTTCGACATAAAATGGATCATAAGACTAAAGTGGAATAGATTGGTCGGTCAGTGGGGTTATAGTAGTTCAGCATCCGAATAACAAATTTAACAATGGAGCGGGTTATGAAGTCATCGTATAGCGCAACCTCAAATGAGGCAGCAAAAACAGCCAACGTCAGTCAAGCGGAATTTGAAAAACGCTATCAAGAATCGATCGAGAGCCCAGACGAATTTTGGGGACGAGAGGGCAAACGTTTGGATTGGTTTACACCTTACACCAAGGTGAAGAATACCTCGTTTGAACGCAACAATGTCAGCATTAAATGGTTTGAGGACGGCGAATTAAACGTTGCTCACAACTGCATCGACCGCCACCTGGCAACCTCTGCCGATAAAGTGGCTTACTATTGTGAAGGTGATCAAGAGAGTGACGAAAGAGTCGCCATCACTTATCAAACCCTTCACGATGAAGTGGGTCGTCTTGCGAATCTGCTTAAGCGTCAAGGCGTGAAAAAAGGCGACAGAGTCGCGATTTACATGCCGATGATTCCCCAAGCTGTTTACAGTATGTTGGCTTGCGCACGTATTGGTGCGATTCACTCTGTTATCTTTGGTGGCTTCTCTGCTCATGCCATTGCCGATCGTTTAAACGATTGCGAAGTGAAACTTGTTATTACGTCCGATGAAGGTCGTCGTGCCGGAAATACCATCCCTCTTAAACACAATGTCGATATGGCGCTGGATAACAACGCTTGCCCATCGGTTAAATCTGTCATTGTGTATCGTTACACAAAAAAAGATGTGCCTTGGGTAGAAGGGCGCGACATTGATTGGGCGGCTGCGGTGGCAGGTGAAAGCACAGAGTGCCCTGCAGAGCCGATGAACGCGGAAGATCCTCTTTTTATTCTTTACACCTCAGGGTCCACTGGTAAGCCAAAAGGGGTCGTGCACACAACAGGGGGCTACCTAGTGTATGCTTCTTTGACCCACGAGCTTGTTTTTGATCTTAAGCCAGATGATGTTTTTTGGTGCGCGGCAGATGTGGGCTGGATTACGGGTCATAGTTATATGGTGTATGGACCTTTGGCGAACGGTGCCACCAGCATCTTGTTCGAAGGGGTGCCAACGTACCCAGATTCGGGACGCATTGGTCGCATAGTCGATAAATTTAACGTGTCTATTTTGTACACTGCGCCAACGGCAATCCGTGCTTTGATGGCAAAAGGGGATGAAGCGACACGTACCAGCCAGCGTCATTCTTTGCGCCTTCTTGGTAGCGTTGGTGAACCGATCAACCCAGAAGCTTGGACTTGGTATTACAACGAGATTGGTCACGCGTCTTGCCCTGTTGTCGACACTTGGTGGCAGACTGAAACCGGTGGCATGATGATGACACCGCGTATTGTGCAAGGTGATATCAAACCTGGGTCTTGTACTGGGCCTTTGTATGGCGTTCAACCTGCGTTAATTGATGCGCAAGGTGTGATGCTTGACGAGCAAGGTGTGCAAGTCGAAGGTGGGTTAGTCATTACCGATTCTTGGCCTGGCCAAGCGCGTACGGTTTATGGCGATCATGAGCGTTTTGAACAAACGTATTTTAGTACTTTTGAAGGCATGTATTTCACAGGCGATGGTGCGTCACGCGATGCAGATGGCCATTACTGGATTACGGGTCGCATGGATGACGTGCTAAACGTTTCTGGTCACCGCCTTGGTACGGCTGAGATTGAGAGCGCTCTTGTGGCTCATCCGTCTGTTGCTGAAGCGGCAATTGTTGGTTACCCACATGATATTAAAGGTCAAGGCATTTACGTTTACGTAAGTGCGATAGCCGGTGTGACGCCAGATGAAGAACTGACTAAGTCGTTGAAGCAATTTGTTCGCCAAGAAATTGGACCGATTGCAACGCCAGATTTGATTCAATGGGCGAGTAAAGGTCTGCCAAAAACACGGTCTGGGAAGATCATGCGCCGCATACTGAGAAAGATTGCAGCCAATGAACATGACCAGCTGGGCGATACAAGTACGCTGGCCGATCCAAGTGTAGTTGATGATTTGATCGAAAACCGTTTAAATGTGTGATCGTTTACATATTTAAAAAAGGATAGGCAGTGATTTCACTTGTTATCGCAGATGATCATCCTTTGTTTCGCAGTGCACTCAGTGGTGCACTGCGTTCAGAGATACAAGGCATTTCGATTGTCGAATCCCACGATTTGGAATCGACTTTGCAATGTTTAGGTAATCTAAACGACCTAGATTTGCTCCTGTTGGATTTAAATATGCCGGGCAGTGGCGAACTCTATGGCCTCATCCGTATTCGTAAAGACTTTCCAGACGTGCCAGTTGCTGTGATTTCCGGCAGTGAAGACAGTGCAATGGTTGCGAAAGTGATGGACGCTGGGGCGCTTGGGTTTATTTCCAAAACCAGCGAGCCTGCTACTTATGTTCAAGCCATTCACGCCATTTTAGCGGGTGATATCTGGTTGTCAGACGAGCTAAGAGAGGCGGTTGCTAATCAACCAAAACCAGACCTGTCTATGCAAAACAAGGTCGCAGAGCTGACACCTCAGCAATACAAGGTTCTTTGCTATTTGCATGAAGGTTTGCTGAATAAGCAAATCGCTTATCAATTGTCGATTTCTGAAGCGACAGTAAAGGCACACATCACCGCGATTTTTCGAAAACTGGAAATCAATAATCGTACGCAAGCAGTATTGGTGGCCAGTGATTTGAAGTTGCAGATGACCGTCATTTAACGATGACGTTTCTGATCATGATTAATTTTTTGAAATTGATTCTTCGTCTAAGGTTGATTGTTCTTCTAAAGTTGATTGTTTTTTCTTTTCCTTATGTTGGCAGCTTGGGACAGGATCTATGCCTCCTTCGTGCCAAGGGTGGCATTTGGATAGTCGCTTCACGCCCAAATATATCCCCTTAATGGCACCAAATTCTTCAATGGCCTGAATCATATACTGCGAACAGCTCGGGTAAAAACGACAATTATTACCCAAAAAAGGGCTGATGAATAATTGATAACCTTTGACGAGAAGAATGCACAGTTTTTTTATCATGGTAATGCGTCGCTTAATGATTTAAGTGTCTTGTTTCTCTTCATTCAGTGTTACTTCTGGTGCTTTTGAAGAGTGTATGACTTGATCAATAAAAATATTTTAATCATGGTCTGTTTTTTTGAGCACAGGCTTTCGTCATTTTTGTGTATCATAGATGCCATTATCTTGACACAGTATCAGACGAAGAAGTTATATTACCATGCCAGACCAATATTTAACGCTTGATGCCACCCAAATAGTGGCCTATCAAGGAGAGCCGGGGGCCTACTCTCATCTGGCCTGCACACATACGTTTCCCGATTGGACCAATGTAAATTGTGCGACCTTTGTTGATGCACTTCAAATGGTTGAAAAAGGCGATGCCTATTATGCAATGATACCTGTTGAGAATTCTACGGCAGGTCGCGTTGAAGAAATTTACCGTGAATTGCAGCGCACTCAGCTTTATGTGGTGAAAGAGCATTTTGAGCCAGTAAATCATTGTCTTATTGGCCGTCATACTATGACAATAGACCAAATCACTCGAATTGGCAGTCATCCGCAAGCCCTAGCTCAATGTGACCGCAATATCAAAGCCTTAGGCGCAAAAAGCCAAGCTATGTATGACACCGCAGGCGCGGCCAAGCACATTGCAGAAATCGAAGAGCCAGGGTTGGCGGTTATTTCGTCAGAATTAGCCGCGGAGTTGTATGGGCTCCAAATACTGAAATCCCATTTTAACGATACCGTTGGTAACACTACTCGCTTTTTGGTTTTTGCACGCCAACAAAAAATGCCAGTGTACGAACCTCATCAAACGTACATAACCTCTTTTATGTTTCGTGTGCGCAACATTCCGGCGGCTTTATACAAGGCCATGGGCGGTTTTGCGACGCAAGGCATTAATATGTTGAAGCTGGAAAGTTACATGGTTAACGGTCATTTCACTGCGACTCAGTTTTACGTCGATGTCGAGGCGCACTTTCAGTCTTCTGCTATGCAGGCGGCGCTTGAAGAGTTAGGTTTTTTCTCTGAAGAGGTGCGCATACTGGGAACCTATTTAGCGAATGATTACAGGTTAAAATAATGAAAGGAATGGGTTTTCAATGGATTGCTGTTGGGGTGTTGGTATGTGGCAATGTGCTTGCTGAAGCCGACGAGGATGCCTTTGGTCGCGAGTTGAGTTTTGCAGGGTATGATGGTTTTTTAAGCACTATCCCCGTGGTTGTTACCCCTTCTAAAATGTCGCAGCCAAGAGTCAATGTCTCTTCTACCTTGTCGGTGTTGGATGGGGAGTTTATCCGTCGCATCAATATGCAGTATGTTGAAGATCTTTTGCAGTTTGTTCCGGGTTTTTCCGTTGCGCCTTTTAAAACCTCCAGTCAAAAGATTGTTTCGTACCACGGCACACAGCTGGATGAATATCGTCGTATCCAAGTCTTGGTAAATGGTCGTTCTGTTTACAGTGCGGGCTTGGCTCGTGTTGAGTGGGCAACCTTGCCACTCAACATTGAAGACGTGGCGCGAGTTGAAATCAACAGAGGTCCTAATGCTGCCAGTTACGGCATCAATTCCTTTTTTGCTGTTGTTAATATTATCACTCGTGCGCCTTTAGAAACGCTAGGGACAAGTGTTTCTGCTTACTCAGGTTCCCGTGGGGACTACCGTTTGTATGGTCAACAAAGCCGTTTAAGTGACGAGTGGAGCTATCGGGCGTCGGCGTCTGTTAATTCTGTGCAAGGGTTTGATGAAGGCGCCTCGGGTGCTCCTCGCCACGATGGACATCGTTCGGTAATGGGCAATGTGGTGATGCAGAAAGATATGTCGAATCGCTCTTTTGACATTGACATGGGTGCCAGTCAGCTACGGGATCGCATTGAACCGTCACAATATGTTTCTAATCGTTCTCGAAGTGGGAATTACGATACTAATAAGCCAATGCGACTAGTTGACCGGGAACATATTAAGTTAGCTTATCGTCAACAGTTATCCGCTGACCATGAAATAAAGCTGCAATATTATTACGACCAGTCGGACCTAAATGAATATCATGAAGTCTTGTTAACGCCGAATTTTTATAACGAAGTTTTTGGCGGTGTCAGTTCTGTCAATGTGAATAAAGCGTATACGGTGGACTTGTTTGAAACTCGCCATGACATAGAGCTTCAAAGTGATTGGAAAGCGTCGGAGAGGCTCAGAGTAATTAGTTCGCTAGGGTATCGTTGGGATGAAGCTGACTCGGACATTTATTTATCAGGCAAAGCCGGTGATGAAGTGTTTCGGGGGTCGTCTAATTTAGAATATTTGCTGGGGGATGACTGGGTACTAAACACCGGTGCCATGCTAGAGCGTAGCCAGATGGGAGGCACATTTTTTTCACCTAAGCTAGGCGCGACTTATAAATTGTCTGAGCGGGAATCGGTTCGTATGAATGTTTCTCAAGCGGTGCGTACACCCGATATATCGGATCAGTTTTTTCGTTGGCGTTATACCTTATCAAGTGGAGAAGTATCCACAACCAGTTACGCACTTGATGGCGAACAGAGTGAGGAGATTACGTCTTATGAAATGGGCTATTTTCATTACTGGCCTAGTCAAGGTGTCTCTTTAGACCTCAAGTTTTACCACGATAAAGTGCAAGATATGGTGTTAAGTAAAAAGCACTTTTCGGCACTTTTTGGTGCTGACAAGCCGATTCAAGAGGGCGTTGTTGAAGATGTGACAATCCGGGGCGCCGAGATCGAGCTTGACTGGCGTTTTCGTTCGGGTGCTATGACTCGTTTTACCTATGCTTACCAAGATACACAGACTCAAAATGCGTCGCTGTTAGAGTCTACGACACCGAATATGATGTCTTTGTTTGGGAGTGTGCCATTTGCCGAGGCGTGGGCGTTAAATGGCTATTATTTTTATGCCGATAAATTGGCAAATAAGAACTACCAGTTTCTTAATACTTGGCTATCTTATAAGTTGGCTTTAGGTGGTTATTCCAAAGCCTCGTTAGGCATTGGCATGGAAGCTCGACTAGATAAAAATGCGCTTGTGAGAGAACACAATAATCTAGCCGATGATCGTTTTGCTTATGTTTTTACTAACATCACTTTTTAAGTGGGACTAAAAGAAACGTGAAAAGGATTTGTTGGATTACACTATTGCTGTTGTTTTTCTCTACGAAGGTATCCGCAGCGGTTTATGTTGTGCATGATATGGAAGAAAGGATTGCTCGTTCTTTTGTGTTCGAGCTCGACCGGCGTTTATTACTCGATGTGCCGCTTGTGCCTGTGCGCAGTCAAGTCTTCTTACAAAAGACAGCACAAAAACTGAATGACGATGATCTTGTGGTAACGGTTGGCGTTCAAAGTTCACAGCGAGTATGTTCTTCTTTATCCAAGGGGGTTGTTGTCGCGGTATTTATTGGTAAAGAAGAGTTTCAGAAAGTTCAGTCTGACTGTTCTGTGCCAAGTAGTGCGGTTTACTCAGGGGCGCCGTTAGACACTCGGTTTGCTTTACTTAAAGCTATTTGGTTTGATCGCAAGCCATTGGCGATTCTTCATAGTGATCAGCTGCTGATCGATGAAGAAAGTATGATGCGTCAGGCAAAAGAGTACGGGTTTGAACTAAACTTTCATCAAACGGAATTGGATCGTTTGTCAGTGTTGAAATCAGTGAATTTTGCCTTAGAAGAGTCGGCAATGATTTTTTCTTTGGTGGATTCTGACTTGTATCAAAATGCGTTAGCGCAAGATATTCTCAAATTGCTTTTTTATAAGCGTCAGGTCATGGTAGGGCCTTTTTTGCCTTTTGTGAAAGCAGGCGCATTGCTTGCTATAGATTCAGATACCGAGGTTAAGCTTCAAGTCCTGACGAATCATATTACGGTATGGCATTCATCAAGGGTGCTGCTGCCGTCTCAATATCCTGATAAGTTGCGCGTAAGCTTTAATCCACACTTGATTAAAGCTTACGGCATTGTTCCGCCTTCTGCCGCTTTTTTACGAGACGAATACGGCCTGTGCTCTGACACAGAGTGTGAATAATTAGGATAAAAAGCGTTTTACAAGAGCGGTAAATGGTAGGGGCTTTTCAGCATGAAGCCAGTGACCTGCCTCAAGAATCACTTTGACGCTCGCCTTAGGAAACAAGGTTGTAATCGCGGTCTGATACTGTTGGACAATATAATCGGAGCGCTCGCCTTTAATGAAAAGAGTAGGAATATCAATAGGGTTATTTATCACCGGCTTTTGTAAAATGGTGTGATAACTGTCTGCAATATTGTCTATTGATAGCGCCAATTGGTAGCTATTGCCTGTGCGAGTGAGATTTTTTAGTAAGAACTGTCTTATTGCTAAGTTGTCCTCATATTGGCTCAAAATGTCATCCGCTGCTTTGCGAGAAGAGATGTCTGCGGCATTAATGGCATAAAGTCCTTCTAGAATCCGAGTATGGCTAGCCTGATAATCCACTGGTGCGATGTCGACTACGATGAGCTTTTCAATCACAGAGGGTTTTGCCAGCGATGCCATTTGCATAGCCACCTTTCCTCCCATCGAGTGACCCAACAAATAGAAGGAGTCTATGCCATTTGTGCTTGCCCAATTGAGAAGGGCGTCTGCCATTTTGGGGTAGCTGGCTTCCTTCATTGGCGCTGATTTACCATGATTGGGTAGGTCGACACAGTAAACCGTAAATTGTTCAGCAAGACTTTGTGCGATGGAGTGCCAGTTATCCGCGTTGCCAAATAAGCCATGTATCACAATGAGATTGGGGCCAGAGTGACCGTATTTTTTTGCGTTGATCATAAAAAACCTAATAAGCTACTATGTAGAAAAATGCCTGCGTTAATAAATGTATTGTATCAAGTCTTTAAAATTCCTGTTTTATCAAATCAAGGTTATTTCTTATGTTTGACACGTTTTTTATTAAAAACCTAAAGCGTCCTCTGCACTCTAGTGCGCGAGTTATTGATAAGTATGGGGTAAAAGCCAATTGGATTACCGTGTTGGGTTTTGTGCTCGGCATGATGGCGGTGCCCGCTTTGTATTTTGATCATACAGGGCTGGCGTTGTTTTTAATCATTATGAACCGCTTAATGGATGGGTTAGATGGGGCTGTAGCAAGAATTCAAGGCCCGACCGATCTCGGAGGCTATTTAGACATTACGTTGGATTTCATTTTTTATTCTGCGATTGTGTTTGGTTTTGCCTTGATGAATCCACTGGAAAACGCTTTGGCCGCCAGTTTTGTTATTTTTTCTTTTATGGGAACGGGCAGTAGCTTTTTAGCCTTTGCAATCATGGCGGAAAAGCGACGTATTGAACGTTTAGATTATGGACGAAAATCTTTGTATTTTTTGGGCGGGTTAGCAGAAGGCAGTGAGACGATTGCTTTTCTTGTGCTAATTTGTTTGTTTCCTGGCTATTTTGTTTGGTTAGCGTATTGCTTTGGTGCGATTTGCTGGGTAACGACGGCAACACGCATTTACGCAGGTTACCGTACTTTACGGTGATATTTGGCTCTTTTACAGACTATCTTGTTGAATAAAACATTTGTCCTAATCAAAAAAGGCAATTTCTATGTCGCTTTTGACAATGGCACAACAGGCAAGTAAATACCCGCTTTGCACCCAGGCCAAAGGCTCGAACGGATAGCTCACATTGCCCCATAAAAGCTTTATCGAGCAGGAAGAACAATAGCCTTCGCGACATTGGTATTCAACGTGAATGCCTGCTCTTTCTAGCTGCACCAGTAGCGGCTCTTCTTCTGTTACCAATATTTGCTTTTTACCCAAGAGGACGCGGTGTACCGCGTCCTTATTGGTGACGGCATTCACCTTAGAGGTCGAAGTCATCAAAGTCAGAGTCATCAAGTTGGTTGTCGGTCTGCCCAACCAGGTAGGAGCTTATTTCCGCTTCCTGCGGGGCGACTTGCACGTTATCACTCACCAACCAAGCGTTGATCCATGGGATGGGGTTGTGTTTTGTGTTGAAGCAGGTTTCAAGTCCTACCGCTTGCATGCGTATATTGGTTATGTATTCCACGTACTGACCAAGGATTTGAGCATTTAGTCCAATCATTGATCCATCTTTAAACAAATACGTTGCCCACTCTTTTTCTTGCTCGGCGGCTTCGATAAAGATATTACGTACTTCTTCTTGGCATTGTGCTGCGATGACAGCCATTTCAGGATCGTCCCGGCCGGATGCCATCAGGTTCAGCATATGCTGGGTACCAGTTAGGTGAAGAGCTTCGTCGCGGGCGATCAGTTTAATGATTTTGGCGTTGCCTTCCATCAAGGTGCGTTCAGCAAACGCAAAGCTGCAAGCAAAACTAACATAGAAACGAATTGCTTCTAATACGTTGACTGACGCTATTGTCAAATAAAGCGCTTTTTTCAATTTAGGCATAGAGACTTCAACGTCTCCTTTACCTGGAATGTGAAAGGTTCCCATTCCCATAGTGTTGTAGATATTGACCATTTCGATTAAACGATCATAGTATTTTGACACACTGTCTGCGCGCTTGGTAATTTCCTCATTGGTGACTATGTCATCAAAAATCTTGCTTGGATCATTGACTATATTACGAATGATGTGGGTGTAGGAGCGGCTGTGTATGGTTTCGCTGAACGACCAAGTTTCTATCCAAGTTTCCAATTCCGGCAAAGACACAATGGGCAAGAAGGCCACGTTAGGGGAGCGACCCTGTACGCTATCAAGCAATGTCTGATACTTTAAGTTGCTAAGGAAGATGTGTTGTTCGTGCTCTTCCAATCGTTGAAAGTCTTTGCGGTCATTTGAAAGGTCTACTTCCTCGGGACGCCAGAAAAACGACAATTGTTTTTCAATCAGTTTTTCAAAAATAGGGTGCTTTTGTTGGTCGTAGCGAGCAACGTTCACATTTTCACCAAAGAACATGGGTTCTTTAGTGCTGTCAAAATGTTTGCGGTTGAATGTTGAGTAACTCATATATCAGGACATTCCTCAAAAGCGTAGGACGTTATTTTACTGAGTGCTGGCACTGAGTAGCTGTTTGTAAACGTCGCCGTTAATATCGATTATTTGCGTGTGTACTTTTCGTCGTACTGTTCTGTGTAGAACTCACAAAGCCTCACTGTAAAAAGTGAGGCTTGTTAAGAGCCATAATTGAATGGTTATATTTTGCACGCGCCGCCTGCGCAGTCGTCCATATCTTCTTGCTTGTCATCCGCGCCATCACGAGTATTGTGATAATAAAGCGTTTTAACGCCGTATTTGTACGCTGTCAGCAAGTCTTTCAAAATGACTTTCATCGGGACTTTTTGTGCATCAAATTTTTGCGGATCGTAGTTAGTATTGGCAGAAATCGCTTGGTCAACAAACTTCTGCATAATACCAACGAGTTGCAAATAACCATCATTTGATGGAATGGTCCATAATAGCTCGTAGTTCTGCTTTAACCGTTCAAATTCAGGCACAACCTGCTTCAAAATGCCATCTTTACTGGCTTTCACAGACACAAAGCCGCGAGGTGGCTCTATGCCGTTGGTGGCATTGCTTATCTGAGACGAAGTCTCAGATGGCATCAGCGCAGTCAACGTTGAGTTACGAAGGCCATGTTCTACAATGCTTGTACGTAAAGACTCCCAATCATAGTTCAGTTTTGGTGAGCAAATTGCGTCAATTTCTTTCTTATAGCTGTCAATTGGCAACACACCTTTTGAATAGGTGGTTTCATTAAAAGCGAGGCATGGTCCAA
Organism: uncultured Maribrevibacterium sp.; assembly: GCA_964494965.1. GTDB lineage: Bacteria > Pseudomonadota > Gammaproteobacteria > Pseudomonadales > Marinomonadaceae > Marinomonas. The sequence continues at coordinate 4,021 of CAZBUC010000017.1, read as the reverse complement.
ACTCTTTGGCCAGCTTGTTTGAAGCTTTTAGCAAATAGTATTGAATGGCTTCAAAGGTATCATGAGTCAGCTGGTTAGCACTGCCGTCAGAGTATTTGACGCCATTTTTTGCCAAGTAGTAAGCATAGTTAATGACCCCAACACCGAGTGTGCGACGCATTTCTGTAGCACGTTGAGCGGCAGGAATCGGATAGTTTTGATAGTCCAGTAAGCTGTCTAAAGCGCGAACAATCAATTCTGCCAGCTCTTCGAGCTCGTCAAGATTGTTCAAGGTTCCCAAGTTAAACGCGGACAAAGTACATAGGGCTATTTCACCCTCTGGGTCATCTACACTGTTTAAGGGTTTCGTTGGCAGTGCAATTTCTAAACACAGGTTACTCTGTTTTACTGGGGCAACTTTAGGATCAAAAGGACTGTGTGTGTTGCAATGATCAACGTTCTGTAAATAGATGCGGCCAGTGCTTGCACGTTCAGAAGCAAACAAAGTAAACAACTCGCTGGCTTTAATAGTTTGCTTGCGAATAGAGTCATCTTGTTCGTACAAGGTATAAAGGCGATCAAACTCTTCTTGGTCTGCAAAGAAAGCATCGTACAATCCCGGTACATCGGATGGGCTAAACAAGGTGATGTTGCCGCCTTTTATCAGACGTTGATACATTAAGCGGTTAAATTGCACACCATAGTCTAGGTGGCGAACACGGTTCTCTTCAACACCGCGATTGTTTTTCAATACCAGTAGGCTTTCTACTTCTAAATGCCAAATAGGATAAAACACTGTGGCAGCACCACCACGTACACCGCCTTGAGAGCAGCTTTTTACCGCAGTTTGGAAGTGTTTGTAGAAAGGGATACAACCCGTGTGGAAAGCTTCACCACCGCGAATAGGGCTGCCCAGCGCACGAATCGCACCCGCGTTCACACCAATACCGGCACGTTGGCTAACGTACTTAACAATGGCGCTTGAGGTGGCGTTGATTGAGTCTAGGGAATCTCCACATTCAATCAATACGCAACTACTAAACTGACGAGTCGGTGTGCGGATACCAGACATGATAGGCGTCGGCAAAGAAATTTTAAATTTAGACACCGCGTCATAAAAACGACGAATCAGATTCAGACGCTCGTGTTTGTCGTAACCGGCAAAAAGGCAGGCAGCTACGAGAATATAAATAAACTGTGGGCTCTCATAGATTTCCCCAGTAACTCGGTTTTGTACCAGATACTTGCCTTCTAGTTGCTTCACGGCAGCATAGGAAAAGTCCATGTCGCGTGAATGATCAATAAAATCATTCATCTGGTTAAAATCATCTTCTGAATAGTCTTCTAAAAGATGAGCATCGTAGCGTTTTTGCCCGACCAAGTTTTTAACATGAGTATAAAGATGAGGCGGCTCAAAATCCCCAAAGGCTTTCTTTCTTAAATGAAAGATGGCCAATCGCGCGGCAAGGTATTGGTAGTCTGGGGTATTTTCAGAAATTAAGTCAGCGGATGACTTGATCAGAGTCTCATGAATGTCCGTTGTGCGAATGCCTTCAAAGAATTGAATTCGTGCTTTTAGTTCTACTTGAGAAACAGATACATTTTCTAAACCCTCAGCAGCCCACGCGATGACTTTATGGATTTTTTCTAGGTTGATATTTTCGGTCTTCCCGTTACGTTTTGTAACTGTGAGAGTGCTCATGCCTTGTTTTCCCATTGGTGCGGTAAAGTGGGTAAATTACACGATATAGTGTTTTATTTTTATTATGGCACTACATGTAGTGTTAGTGTTTGAAATCTGACGCGAACAATAGTGCGCATTTCGTCGAAAATCAAGGCTTGAAAATTTTGCTAAAATGAGAAACAGAAATTACCTAAGTGGTCACTTACTTGGTTTGCCACAAGAAGCGTAAAGTTAGCGTTTGGCAAGTCTGTAAAGGTAATTTTCATCTATTTTTTTGAGTTAAATTGGACGTGTTTTTTCGCCATCAAAAGTGATCAAGAAAAGTGCAATAGTGTCATTTTGACGACGGCGACCAGGGTAAAGAGAATAAGTTGATGACTCAGATAGATTGTCAGGGCATGACGCCCCATGAAGGCAAGTGTGTTGGGAAAAAGGCGTGATGGCCATTTTATTTGATGCCATTGCAAATAACCTAATAAGGGCCCCAAGAAAACGACGCCAATCCACGGAAAAGGAAAAATAATATCGAGCGTTTTTTCAGGTAAAGAGACATAGCGTGATAGCACAGAAAAAGCATTAGGAAACGCTAGCCAAGTGGTTGTTTGGTACACAATAAGAATGAAACTTCCAAACAGCGCGCACGCGACTGGCCATCTTGCTAGGGGTCTAATGATAAAAGAGGCCACAAGAATAAAGTGTAATATGCCAAAATAGATCCATTGGTCAGGCAAGGCGAGGTAGGTGGCTAGGGAAATAACGCCGGCGGAGATAAAGAGTTTGCCGTCACGCTTCCAAGAAATCAGCCGACGCTTTGAGTGTGTTTCTGACGTTAAGTAAGCCGACCAACCAATGGCTGTTAAGAACAAGGTTAAAATAAGACTGCGGAAATCGACCCAAAAAGGATCGTACAGATTGTAGTGTAAAAAACCGAAATGTCGTAAATCCCAACAAAAATGAAAAATCATCATTAAAAGAACCGCAAGACCGCGGTATACGTCTAAAAAGGGACTACGGTAAACAGGCGTACTATGATGCGCAATGTGCATTGAAATCCACGAGGAAAGGTTAAATGAAAACTCAGCCATCATACCGATACTCATTTTCTAGCTCAAGCTTGGCGCTTAGTCTTGATCAGCTTAAATCGGATTTACCATGGGAGCGAGAGAGCCTCATGATGTTTGGACGACCCGTTTTGGTGCCAAGAAAGGTTGCTTTTGTGGCAGATCAAGGCGTGATTTACCGATACTCGGGGAGAGACCATGCAGGGGAAGGGTGGCCTGACTGGTTGTTGGCGGCTAAAGCGGAGGCGGAAAGCCTTGCGCAGCAAGCGTTTAATGCGGTGCTATTAAACTGGTATCAAAATGGAGAAGAATACATGGGCTGGCATTCGGATGATGAAAAGTCTTTGGGGCCAGCCCCTGTGGTGGCCATGTTAAGTCTTGGCGCCACGCGCAGTTTTCTATTTCGCTTGAAGAAAAATCCTTTGATTAAGCACAGTATTGAACTAGAAAACGCCAGTTGGCTGGTGATGTCTGCGTCGACACAGGTGATGTGGCAGCACTGTTTGCCGGTAAGAAAGCGGGTTAAAGAGGAGCGCATAAGTCTTACTTTTCGGCTGATTCTTTGAGCTTAACACCCTGCTAAACCTCTTGGTTAGGCGCAGTTAGCAGGGTTGAGCTGCTAGGCTGTTTAAGGCGCTTTACGGGTTCTTAACCATACACTGTCCTGCTGAGTGTAACAGATTCGATCATGAAGTCGGCTGGGTCGTCCTTGCCAAAACTCAATGAACTTAGGCTTTAATACATAGCCTCCCCAGTTACCTGGACAAGGGACGTCTTGGCCTTCAAAAGCGTTCTCTTCTTGTTTAAAGGCGTCTTGTAGGGCTTCTCGATTTGCAATTTCCATACTCTGTTTAGAGGTTCTTGCTGCTAGCTGGCTGCCTCTAGGTCGGCTGGCAAAATAGTCTTCTGAAACCTGACGCTCGACTTTCTCAACGACGCCTTCCACGCGGATTTGGCGAGACAAGGCAGGCCAGAAAAAAGTCAAGCTGGCTTTATTGTTCAGTGCAAGCTGTTGACCTTTATCGCTGTCGTAGTTGGTAAAAAAAGAAAAACCCGCGTCATTGCGCTGTTTCAATAGCACCACCCGTGAGTGAGGCCAACCTTCTGAGTCAACTGTGCTTAACACCATGGCCGTTGGGTCATCGGGGCAGGCATCAATGGCAGCGCTTAGCCAGCTATCGAAAAGCGTGAAAGGATCGTCACCTGCTTTTTCTTCTAATAAGTCTTCAAACTGATAGTCTCTACGAATGGAATGTAAGTCTCTGTTCATGATTAAATCCGGTAAGTTGTTGTGGTC
>CAZBUC010000016.1:195-18743 GCA_964494965.1 uncultured Maribrevibacterium sp. | reverse complement strand
CGCCTGGGTCAAGGTCACAGGTGACGAACCTACTTGCCATGGCAAGAGTTCTAGCAAACCCAGCCCCAAATACAAAGCAATCATTGCAATCGATAACGAAGCAAACAGCTCCAATGTCGCGGTCGATAAAAACGCCAATATCAGCACGCTCATGGTGGTTTTCTGATAGTTTGTCGCACTGTCGGATAATCGCACTCTGGCTTGATCGGTTTGATTCAGGCGTTTTAACTCCGCGAGTCCCTGACTTAAGTCCATAAACTGGTTGGATAGCATAGCCAGGACGCCAAACTGACGACGATTGGCTTGGGCAGCTTTATGACCTACGAAAATCATGAAGACAATCACTAAGGGCGCCGTCAACATAAAAACAAAAAAAGCAATTTGAGAAATGGGCAGAACCGACAACAAAATCACACAAGGAATGAGCATCACCATAAACACTTGAGGTTTATAGCGGCTGTAGAAATCGTCTAGGGCATCGACTTGTTCATACACACGAGTCGACAAAGCCGCGTCTTCTTCTATTCTTAGGCGTGCTGGCCCAAGTGCAGTAAGGTGCGACAACAGTGTGCGACGCAAACCATAACGTATGTCACGGCTTGCATTCGCGCACACGCGCTCTCGACCAAAATTGGCGAGGGCGCGCAATAATAAAGCAAACAACCCCAACACTAAAAAGGACATCGAAAAAGACTGATGCAGTGCCATGTCAGAAAATACATTGGCTAATGCCCAAGCTTGCAACACTAAAGCTATCGCAAACAGTACACCAAAGCCCTGCGCAAGGCGGTATTTGTTTGACTGCTGACCCGCTAATGCCTCTAAAAAAACCGCCTCAGGTGTTTTGACTCGACCGGGACGAGTTGTTTTTTTTGCCCTTTTCATTGTTGACATAAGGGTTACTGTTGCTCCTCTTCGCCTTCGTAGCCTTTAAACTCTAACCACATAGCGTTGATTATACCCAGAGTGCAAGCCAGTAGAACTCCTAGGATCCAAGCGAAATACCACATAATGTATTCTCCGAGGTGAGGCGTGGTGCCTCACCGTTTGTAATGAATGATGACGAATAACTGATTAATAAAGCGAGTGTTTGTTTTTCTCGATGTGCTCTTTGCTTAAGCGACCAAACATCACAAAGTAGCTCCACAAGGTATAGGCTAGGATGATAGGTACAAAAATACACGCCACGACAAACATGATCATCAGTGTCAGCTCGCTTGATGTCGCATCCCACATGGTCAAACTCATGCTTGGGTAGCTTGAAGAAGGCATCAAGAAGGGGAACATAGACCCACCAGCGGTAAGAATAATACCCACGATTCCCAAAGAAGAGCTTAGAAAAGCAAGTGCGCCTTTTTTCATAATGCCTGCAAGAGCGGCTACTAACATACCGGCGATGCCGATAATCGGTGCCAACATCAAGGCAGGCACTTTGTCATAGTTGACTAACCAGGCACCTTCTTGTAGCTCGACCGTTTTCATCAAGGGTGTGACTGCTTTATTGCCTTCAATAACACTGGTCACCACATATCCGTCTATGCCAAACGCCAACCAAACACCGGCTAAAATGAAGAACACGGCAGCCAATGTGCCCGTAACCGTTGTTGCGACACATGCTCTACGATACAAGTCTCCTTCTGTCTTCATTTGTAACCAGGCACCGCCTTGTGTCATCAGCATCATTAAGCTCACTAGACCACAAAGAATGGCGAATGGGTTTAGCAAAGCAAAGAAAGAGCCAGTATAAGTAACCCGTAGATATTGGTCGAATTCAAACGGCACACCTTGTAATAAGTTACCAAATGCCACCCCGAAAATAATAGGCGGTACAGCCGAACCAAATACAATGCACCAGTCCCACGTGGTACGCCATTGAGAATTCTCCATCTTCGAACGGTAGTCAAAACCAAGAGGACGGAAGAACAAGGCCGCTAACACCAGCATCATAGCAAAATAGAAACCGGAAAAAGACGCAGCGTACACCACTGGCCAAGCGGCAAATAACGCACCACCAGCGGTAATAAACCACACTTGGTTACCGTCCCAATGAGGCGCGATTGAGTTAATCATCACTCGTCGCTCACCGTCGTCTTTGCCTATAATTTTTAGTAAGCTGCCGACACCCATATCAAAGCCGTCTGTCACCGAGAAGCCGATTAACAGCACCCCGATCAGCACCCACCAAATGACTTTTAATAACTCGTAATCCATTTTACACCCCCTGCTTTAACTGAGCGGTTTCTTGTTCAAGTGCATAGCGTCCTGTGTGCAAGCTAGAAGGGCCTTGCTTAGCAAAACGTATCATCAGGTACATTTCTGCAATGAGGAACGCCGTATACAGAACAGCGAAGCCGATGATAGTTAACCAAATTTCCCACTCTGTTAAAGTGGACACAGCAACGTGTATTGGTAAGAGCTCACCAATCGCCCATGGCTGACGGCCATATTCCGCGACGAACCAACCCATTTCACTAGCAACCCAAGGCAATGGAAGACACAAGATAATGAATTTCAAGAAAGTCCGATTTTGACCAATACGGCGACGTGAATTTTGGTAAAAGGCCACCACAAAGATGAACAACATAATAAAGCCACACGCCACCATGATGCGGAACGAGTAGAAGAGTGGCGCAACGCGTGGAATTGAATAGTCAACGGCTCGGTCAATGTCCGCCGCGGTAATGTTGTATATGTCTTCGTTAAAAGCCGTGACTAACATTCCGTAACCTAGGTCGCCTTTTACTTTTTCAAAGTTTTCTTTGACCAGAGGATCTGTTGACCCCTCACGCAACTCATCTAACAATTGATTGGCATAAATCCCGTTAATAATACGCTGACGGTTGTGCTCTTTCAGCTCACTGATACCAGCCACTTCTTCTGTTAGAGATCGGGTCGCTATGATTCCCATCAAATGAGGAATCTTTAACGCGTATTCCGTTTCACCCAATTCTTGATTTGGAAAGCCAATAACAGTGAAATCAGCAGGCGCTTCTTGAGTATGCCATTCCGCTTCGATAGCGGCTAACTTGACTTTTTGCACTTCGCCAAGCTCGTAACCTGATTCGTCACCCAATACGATAACGCTTAATACAGACGCTAAACCAAAGGCAGAAGCAATCGCAAATGAGCGACGAGCGAACTCTAAATCACGGCCTTTAAGTAAGTAGTAGCTCGAAATCGCCAATACAAACATAGCACCAGTAACATAGCCCGCTGACACCGTGTGAACGAATTTCACTTGAGCCACTGGGTTCATCAATAAGGCACCAAAATCCACCAACTCCATACGCATAGTGATGTAGTTAAATTCTGAGCCTACCGGATTTTGCATCCAGCCGTTGGCAATCAAGATCCAGAGCGCCGAAAAGTTAGAGCCTATTGCAACCCCCCAAGTCACCATTAAATGCTTGAGTTTGCTTAAACGATCCCAACCAAAAAAGAATAAACCAACTAATGTTGATTCTAGGAAGAAAGCCATCAAGCCTTCAATGGCCAATGGAGCGCCGAATATATCGCCTACATAATGCGAAAAGTAGGACCAGTTCGTTCCGAATTGGAACTCCATCGCCAAACCCGTCGCTACCCCTAGAGCAAAGTTAATACCAAACAGCTTGCCCCAGAACTTGACCATATCTTTGTATATTTGCTTACCTGTGATGACATAGACAGATTCCATGATAGCAAGTAAGAAAGCGAGGCCCAGCGTGAGCGGGACAAACAAAAAGTGGTACATAGCAGTAAAAGCAAACTGAAACCGCGAGAGTTCCACTACAGCTTCGTTAATCATATGACTTCAACCCATTCATTTGATTGAGAAAAAAGGCGCTTGCAGACACTCTTGTTTCGTCGTGTTCTTATTATCTGACGCCCACCGAAGCCTCAATTCATTTGAGGCTCACTATAAGGCCAGATTATGAGTGCAGTTTAGATTGGAAACATTGCGTTAGATCAAGATATGGAGAGTGAATGAAAGAAGTAGCCGATTAATGCCCTTTTAAAACACTGACAGATCGCTTACGAAGATTTGACGGTATTTTTTTGGCTTTTGTCTGCTGGCTTTTGTGTCAATCCCAATGACTTCGCCTCAAGCTTTTGATTTGGCCTTTCTGCTTTTTCTGATCAACGCGTTTTTTCTGGGAGGAGCGGGAGGGTTTGGTTGGGCGTCGAGCTTTTTGCACCCGAACGGCATCCAGTATGAGAGCTTTTAGTCTGGCGAGAGCGTCTTCTCTATTCAGCTCTTGGGTTCTATGCTGCTGTGCTTTTAGTACAATATCACCTTCTTTTGTGAGGCGAGAATCACTTAAAGCCAGCAGGCGTTCTTTGTAAAACTCTGGCAAGGACGACCCAGCGACATTAAACCTTAGGTGAATAGCAGAAGACACTTTATTAACATTCTGACCACCTGCCCCTTGTGACCGAATGGCTGTCAACTCTATTTCGTGGTCGGGTATACCTACCGCGAGAGTGATTTTTAACATAATTATGATGCTTTTATTGTCAATTAATACAGGAATTCGCCCATTGTAGCAGGCTTAGGAGATATCTGCTTTGCCACATCGTTTATGGTTAAAATATCGGTTACAATGTGTTTTGGTTTAAATAAATCTTAAGGAGTTTTCTGTGACCCTATTCCGTCCTTGTATCGATCTTCACCAAGGCAAGGTTAAACAAATTGTCGGTGGTAGCCTTAATGACGCAGGCGCAACAGAAAATTTTATTAGTGAATTCAATGCGGAATACTATGCTGCACTGTACCGTGACCATAATCTAAAAGGGGGTCACGTGATCGCCTTAGGCAAAGGCAATCACAGCGAAGCAATCAGTGCCTTACGTACCTACCCGAATGGCCTACAATTTGGCGGTGGGGTAAATAATACCAACGCAGCGAGCTATCTATCTGCTGGCGCTTCCCACGTTATTGTAACGTCTTACTTGTTTGACAAAGGCGAGTTTTCTTGGGACAGACTAGACAAAATTAAACGTGAAACAGGCACAGATCGCTTAGTATTAGATCTTAGTTGTCGACAAACTCACGACGGTTGGTATATTGCCACGGATCGTTGGCAAACAACGACTTCGACTCAGATCAATCATGCTAACCTACTCGAACTGGCCAACCATTGTGACGAGTTTCTCATTCATGCTGCTGACGTAGAGGGTTTACAAGCCGGCATCGATGAAGACTTAGTCGCTCTGCTAGGGCTCAACTGTCCAGTGTCGGTTACTTATGCAGGAGGCGCACGCTCTTTAGCGGACCTTAAACGTGTACACGACCTTTCCAACGGTAATGTAGATTTAACCATTGGCAGCGCGTTGGATATATTTGGTGGTAAAGGGATCACGCTTGATGAGTGCATCTTATGGAATCAGTCCCAACAGGGACTAGGAGAGTAATCTATGCATACGGGCAACAACAGGAAGGATAAAACAAGGCTTCCCTCAACTCGACATATTTTTTACCTTAACTCATACTTTTTAAACTAACTTTTTTAATCCTAGGATTATTTAATGTCTACACTTCGCAATGGCCTTTTACTTGCTACGCTTTTCCTCAGCGCCTGCTCGATGCCAATTTTACAAGATTTAAACACGAATAAAGTAGAACAAAAATCTACCCAAAATACGTCTGTTGATGAATCAACCAAGGTCAATACGGATTCACTAAACACGACAGCGGAGACGAAGAGCGCCACAACCGTACCATCAGACGCAAACGGCACAAGGAAAGTGAGTGACATCATTCACGATGAAACGCTCTCATCACAATTTAACACACAAAAACAATTGGCAAACCAAGCGTTTATCGAATTAAAGCACCGTACAGGAAGCGCCGAGAAAGTGCCAAGCTTTCCCTCCGTTGAAACCCTAACAGGGAATGCATTGAATAACGCAATTGATCAGCTCACAAGGTACATTAACAATACCAATCAAACACTTGGCGCTTTAGATAAACAGCTCTCTGAGCGTCAAAACATCATAATGAATGGTGATTTAATACAAGTATTCTTATCTAAAGCCACTGTTTCTCATGGCACAACAAAATTTGAGGCTCAGCCACTGGTTGGCCAATGGTTGAGAGGCGAAAGTCGAGTCATTCGGTTAAAAGACAATATCTTGTTTGAAAACCCTTTATCTGAAAACATGACAATTACTTTTTCAGAAAAATATCAACTGGTTGTAAACGGCGAAGTGATCTCCATGGTTAACCCTAATCGAGAAAAAAACAGCGCCAGTTTCGATGTTTCAACACCTAATAATCAAGGCCGTATCACTGGTAAGATAGAATATCGCATTGTGTCCAATAACTAGACTCAGTTAGAAACGTGCGCGGCCAACCCTCTTTGCTATTTGCTCTCACTAAATGGTGAGCTTTGTGCAAATAAGGATGATTAAGGCAATGTTTAACGCAAAGTTAGGATACCAGTCTATGACAGGCTTCTTCCCTATGATCAGATGGCGAGCATCAATACTATTCGGATCTACTAAGGGACCTAACAATGCCGACGCCAACCCTCTTTATGCATGTTCACGACCCATTATTAGCATCAAACTTGTTGTCTTTAGAGGGCGTCAGGCGATTTCAGCTTAATGTTAGCCACCAGCAAAAAAGCTGGTTAGAGCAACTTACCCATGCCCAGTGCGATGTCGCTTTAATTGAAGTCAATGACTCTCATGATGTTGCTTTAGAGGCTTTAATACATAGCCGAACACTTCATCAAACGGAGTTTCTATTCTTTAGTAAAGGACAACCTGACACTGTACTGGATAATTTAATGCGTAAAAGGGCGGGCGTACATTATCGAGCACCGTTTGATTTTACCTTGGTCGAGTCCTCACTCATGGCAATTTTTGATGAACGAAGCCAAACTCAAGCGGCTGTTTGTCAGCAAACCAGCTATCTTGATCAGTTTGGCCTTTTAGTCGGCTCTTCCCCTGTCATGTATTCTCTTTACCGTACAATCCGTAAAGTAGCAGGAACTCAAGCGAACGCCTTTATTATGGGCGAAAGCGGAACAGGTAAAGAGTTAATTGCCAATACCCTTCATGTATTTAGTCAGCGCGCTGAAGGGCCTTTTGTAGCGATTAACTGCGGCGCTTTTAGCTCGGAACTCATCGATAGCGAATTGTTTGGTCATGTTAAAGGGGCATTTACCGGCGCACATAAAGATCATAAAGGGGTATTTGAGCAAGCAGAAGGTGGAACTCTTTTCTTGGATGAAGTCACTGAAATGCCCTACGAACAGCAAGTCAAATTATTGCGAGTGCTTGAAAGCGGTGAATACAAACCGGTCGGTGCTCAGTGTGTAAAAAAAGCCAACGTGCGTATTCTGGCTGCCACAAATCGTATTCCAGATGAGGTTATTCGTAACGCAACTTTTCGAGAAGACTTGTATTTTCGATTGGCGCAATTCCCTATCATAGCCCCCCGCCTAAGAGATCGTGACGGCGATGCATGTGGTCTAGCTCAGCACTTTTTAGCTTACCAAAATAGCAAAGACGGTCAGCATAAGTCATTCTCTGAACAGAGTTTAGAAAAGATCCGCGATTATCATTGGCCAGGCAATGTCAGAGAGTTAAAACATGCTATTCAACGTGCCTATATTCTTGCTGATACGAGCATTGATCCTGAACATCTTATTATTGATGACCTTCAACGCCAAAAAAAGCATCATGCAGCCTCCGGTATTCCGATTGGAATGCGTCTTGATGACATCGAAAAAATTGCCATTCTCAAAACATTACAGAAGAATCACGGCAATAAAACAGACACAGCACTTCAACTTGGGATCAGTATCAAAACGCTTTATAACAAACTTGATAAGTTTGAAAATGCACGAGCGTCAATCGCTTAAACAAATATTTTTTATTAAGCCCGCTTAATTCGCCTCTCTTGATAATGATAAGAGAGGCGGTTTGAACGTACTCAAGTACCACGGATCAACAATTCGGGTTTGTTGCCTCTACACCTTCTTTTACGTCTTCACACGCATCCTCAATAGCGTTGCCAGTATCCGTCATGGTGTCATCGACGACTTCGCCCGCGTTATTCAAAGTGTCACCCGCACTGTCTACTGATTGCCCAATCGCCTCACCTGTATTATCTAGAGTTTGCTCTGCAACATCACCGGCATTGGACATGGACTCCTCAACCTTGTTTTGTTCAGCATCTTGACCGCATGCTACTAAGGCACCGGCTGTCATAAGCACCAAGGCTGTGGTGAGAAAAGTGCGTTTAATTGTCATTACAATAACCTCCATTTAATTTAAAAAATCTGAGGGCATAAAAAAACCGTCTTTTTAGCTCTCTTCGTATTCAACTTAGCCGTTTAAGCACAATCATTACTGCACTTAATAGCTGAATCCACTTTGTCTATAGCGAACATCGTGCCAGTTTTAAGAATAAAAATAAGTCATTGATTTAAAAGTTAATTATTGATTTTTAACACACTATTCCATAACACGACAGCAGGCTGGAATGCAGTTTTTACACTTGCAGCCAGTAACTATTTCCGTCGAGGAAATGTAAAGACGCAAAAAACATGACCAAATTGTCCGTTTAAATCAAAATCCCCTTGAAACTTTACGCCTCTCCCATAGAATTGGCGCAGATCTTAAGTACCAATACCATTGAGCCGATACCAGTATTAAGGACACGTTATGAGCACCATACTAGCAACAACACCGAAGCAGGATGGCTTTCGAATGCCTGCGGAGCATGAACCGCAAGAGCAAGTGTGGATGGCGTGGCCGACTCGCGAAGACAACTGGCGAGAAAAAGGTCAATATGCTCAACAAGAATTTATTGGCGTTGCCTCAGCGATTGCCCAATTTACACCCGTTACCTTTATTGTGGATGCCAACCACTTTGAGTCAGCACGCATGGCACTACCGGACTCTATTAGACTGATAGAAATCCCTTCAGATGACTGCTGGATGCGTGATATTGGTGCCACTTATGTTGTCAACGATAAAGGCGAGCGCCGAGCGAATAGCTGGGAATTTAATGCTTGGGGCGGCGAGTTAGACGGCCTCTACGACTCGTGGGAACAAGACAACGCGGTAGCCCAAAGCATGGCCGAGGTGACGCAAGACCTAATTTACCAAGCTCCTTTGATTTTAGAAGGAGGCTCCATTCACGTTGACGGCGAAGGCACCCTATTCACCACAGAAGAATGCTTACTTCATCCAAGTCGAAATCCGCATTTAAGCAAAGAAGACATAGAAGCCCTGCTCATTAGCTATCTGAATGTTGATAAAGTCATTTGGTTAAAGAATGGTTTATTTAACGATGAAACAAACGGCCATATTGATAACATATTGCACGTGATCCGCCCAGGTGTCGTGGCGATTACCGTTTGTGACGACCCTAGTGATCCTCAGTACGCGATCAGCCAAGACGCCATCAAGACCTTAAAGGAAACGACTGATGCCAAAGGGCGCTCTTTAGATATTATCCAGCTCCCCCTACCGGGGCCACTGTTTGTTTCTGAAGAGGAAGCGAAAAACTTAACAGAAAGCGCTTATATGAACCGACAAGCTGGTGAACGTTTGGCCGCATCCTATGCTAATTTTTTAATTTGTAATCAAGGCGTCGTCTTTCCATTACTTGATGAAAAAACCGACCAAAAAGCCCAGCAAATATTACAAGCCGCCTTTCCCGATCACCACGTGATAGGCGTTCCCGCGAGAAATATTTTGTTAGGCGGTGGCAATATTCACTGTATTACTCAGCAAGTGCCTAAAAAAGCAATCCATTTAAACACTTGACGCGTAGTTTAGTGGGCTTTTTAGTGCGAATATTTATTCTCTTGTTTATTGATATTTCGGTATAAAAATAGAAATAATGGCGCTTTCTTTCTGCGCTAATATTTCTGTTTGTGGCGCTCTCACACTGTGCTAATCTCGTAAATTGTCGCTTTCATCGGCCGTTTATAATTCAGCAGTGTTAGTGTCGTTTTTTGGCTAGAACATAAAAATTCTTTATGTTCGGTTGTACTAGTTGAAGCGTTTGCTTCTTATTTACGATGGCGTATTTCGCTCGGGGTAGTATTAATGGATTCCACGTTCACTTTATTGGACTTAGGCTGGCAAGCCTACTTTCAACAACAGTTATCATTGGAAGATTTAGAGTCTAATCGTATTGCGCGTGTTTGTTCTAAAAAAGGCAACCAATACGAAATAGTCAGCGAGTTCGGTTTTTCCACATTAGACGGACATTCAGCCATTCCCATGATGACAGTGGGAGACTGGGTGGTAACCGACATGGAGCATCAATTCATACGCCGCTTGGAACCCAGCTCGGTCTTTGAAAATATCGCTTCAAACATAGACACTGTGTTTTTGATGTGTGCTTTAAATGAAGACTTTAATCTGGCCCTGATCAAGCGTTATTTAGAAATAACCCATGAAGCGCAAGCCGATGCTGTCGTTATCTTAACAAAAGCAGATGTGTGTAATGATATTTCTGAAAAACGCGCCCAAGTGGAGAAATTAGATCCCCTATTGATTGTTGAAACCGTTAATGCCCTTGATGCAGATAGCCTTCGCTGCCTATCTCCTTTGCTTAAAAAAGGCAAAACCATTGCTTTGCTAGGTGCCATTGGCTCGGGTAAATCCGCTCTCATTAATACCTTGATGAAAACCACCGAAGACGGCAAGCAACAAATCAACATCGGGGAATCTGGGGCCTTAAAAATCATGCCTTCTGGCGCTATATTGCTAGACACAGAAGACATGAGAGAATTACAGCTTGCACAATTAGAGAGTAACTTAGCGTCCAGCTTTGCTGATATTCTTGCGCTTGAAAAAGAATGTCGTTTTAGCGACTGTCGACATGAAGGCGAACCTGGTTGCGCCATCAAGGCGGCAGTTAAAGCGAAGCGCTTAGACGAACAGCGCGTGGCTGACTTCTTATTGGTTCATAATAACGACAATGATGATGACTCTGTCACGAGATCTAAGCCACAAGAAAAGTTTTATCGTAGCGCGCAATCGGATGCCCGAGCAAGAAAACACAGCTCAGTCGATTAAAATGCCACATTTATAGTAAAAAGGCCTATGTGAAATAGGCCTTTTTTGTTTCTAAAAGCACACAAAACAATATCAACTCGCGATAAACCATTAAGAAAACTAACAGGGCACCCTTTACAGGAGGTTTTTGAGTGTTTATAACACATGAGCAATATCATGTTGGCCGCACAAAAATGAGTGTATATTTGTGCGCGCGGCATTCCGCTACCCCCCATCATACTAGAGGCAGTTTTTCTGAATCACCATGTCTAATTCGTTACTTATTTACTCCACTACAGACGGTCATACACAAAAAATCAGCCTAAAAATGCAAGCTGTTCTTGAGCAACAAGGGCAAGCCGTCACGGTATTGCCCATCGAAGAAGTGACGACCAGCCACTTAGACAACTATGAAAAAGTTGTTATTGGTGCAAGCATTCGTTATGGCAAACATCAAAAAATCGTAGCGGATTTTATTACTCACAATAAAGCCAAGCTTGACCGCAAAACTACGGGGTTTTATACAGTCAATCTGGTTGCTAGAAAGCCAGAGAAATGCCACCCCAACACCAACCCTTATATTATTAAATTCCTCGCGCAACTTGATTGGCAACCATCATTACAGGGCGTTTTTGCGGGTAAACTAAACTACGCAAAATACGGTTTTCTTGATCGCAACATGATTCGTTTCATTATGTGGATGACAAAAGGCCCCACCGACCCCAAAACCAATATGGAGTTTACCGACTGGGCAAGTGTGGACCAGTTTGCAAAAAGCCTATGCGAACTGCCTAACCGAGCAATCTAAAACACCATCCCAGCTCTAGACACTCACCCTATGCAGATTTAATGCAAAGTAGTCTTGTTTAGGTGCTGGCTTTGAAGTTGTCCAGAAAATTTCGTAAGTCGTTCCTTCCACTTGCCAGCGTGGCTTCGTTGACACGCTTCTTCTGTGTCAAAATGCACCTGCTTATCAAGACGGTTCAACTTAATATTCACACGATTAAGTTGGTCGTTTATTAATTGAGAGAGGTATTCATGCTGTTTAGACTGATAAGCACGTGATAAACCGTCGTCTGTTTTAAAAACACAGACGACGTTTAGCGAAGCAGATAGGCTTGAATAATTTACCATATGGGTAATCCAGACAAAATCATCGACCGATTCTAGCGCGCTGTCACACACTTGGGTCAACGCCATACAAATCATTTTTTCTGTTTTTTTATCTGTTTTTTTCATAAAAAACCCTCTTCACCAATTGGATCTGCCGCTGCCGATACAAGACACTCTTTATTCCCTAACCGGGTATATGAGCACATTCAAAAAACGGCCTTAGCAAATTAAAACAAGAAGCCAAGACACTGCAAAAGGTTTTATGGATATGAGCACTTTAGCGCTACTCATTAAAACCCAAACAAGGCTACAATAGCCGAATGAGAATCACACTAAGACAATTACAAATTTTCGAAGCCGTTGTGCATACAGGCTCTGTTACGGCAGCGGCCGAGTTGGTTGCAATCAGCCAACCAGCTGCCAGCCAAGCCTTACGAGAATTAGAGGCTTTATTAGGGCGACCACTTTTTCGACGTCACGGAAAACGCCTGCAGATTACGCCTCAAGCCAGACACTTACTGCCTCAAGCCCGCGCTGTTCTTAGTCAAATAGAACAGATAGAGAGTATGGGTAACGATGACGAATTGAGTGGATCTTTGCACATTGCCGCCAGTGTCAGCGTAGGCAATTATCTGCTCCCCAAACAAATGTCTTTATTTAAACGTCAACACCCTAATATTCGCTTTAATTTAGACATTGGTAACACCCAAAGTGTGATTCAACAGTTGCTGACTGGAAAAGCCGAAGTGGGCTTTATTGAAGGCTATTGCCAACACGCTGAACTGATGTCTCAAGTTTGGCTAAAAGACCAACTCGTGGTCTTCGGCTCTGCACAAGAAGACCGTTCAGAGCATTTATCTTGGGAAGACCTCACAGAAGCCAATTGGGTTATGCGAGAATCAGGATCTGGTACCCGCAATATTTTAGAACAAGCCACAGCCAGTAAAATCCCTCAGCTAAATGTGGTGCTCTCATTAGCTCACATGGAAGCCGTAAAACAAGCCGTGATTCATCAAATGGGGTTGGGGTGTTTATCCAAAATGGCGATATCACAGGAACTTAACGCGGGTCTCATCCGTCTATACCAGACACCATTGGAGCTAAACCGAAATCTGTTGATCGTAACCCCAAAAAATACCGCCCTAACCCAAAACGCACAACGGTTTATCGACCTCTGCTGTGCCGCTCCGGTTCTTTCAACATTGTAAAGGTCAAGGCGGTGTTACGATTTTTGTTGGCCTCATATAAATCTCCCTTACAAAGATTCATTTTACGAGCGACAAGTATTTTATGAACATTAATAAAATCGATCTTAACCTGCTGATCTACCTCGACGTATTGTTGCGAGAGTGCAACGTTACTCGCTCAGCCAGTAAGCTCAATATTACTCAGCCTGCCATGAGCAACGGTTTGAAGCGTTTACGCGATTTGCTCAATGACCCTCTGCTTGTACGTACCAGTGAAGGCATGAAGCCCACAGAAAAAGCCTTACGACTGCAACCTATTGTACGTAAAGTCTTACTGGAGTTAGAGGAAGCGTTACAGCCTGAAGCCGATTTCGATGAGAAGAAAAGTACTCGCGTATTCCGCATCATGGCCAGTGATTATGCTGCATCAACAGTGATTCCAAGATTGCTAAACCGACTTCGCGAATACGCACCAGGCATCACGCTGGATATTATGACACCCA
Source organism: uncultured Maribrevibacterium sp. (assembly GCA_964494965.1). Taxonomy (GTDB): domain Bacteria; phylum Pseudomonadota; class Gammaproteobacteria; order Pseudomonadales; family Marinomonadaceae; genus Marinomonas. Next base: position 4,930 of record CAZBUC010000016.1, on the reverse strand, counting down.
GCGATGTGACCTTCCATGATGTAGAAGCGGGCAAAATTGATATGGCCATCAATCGCTTTGAAGAATTGCCTCAGTCTTTCCATCAAAAAAGTGTTTGGCTTGATACCTTTGTCTGCATGATGAGCTCAAAGAACCCCCTTAAAGATCATTTTGATATTCACGCCTATCTAGAAGCACAACACATCTGGGTAAGTAAAACCGGCTTTGGGGTCGGCGTCGGAATGGATCCTAATGACGTGCAGAAGTTAGGATGGGTTGATGAAGCACTCCAAGCCCTAGGACACAAACGCAGCATTCGTGTCTTTACCCGAAGCTATCACACTGCCATGCATTTGGCTTTGGAACAGGATCTTATCGCGACCTTGCCGAAAAAAGTGGCTATGGTGAATAAGAAAAACCCAGATTTAGTCATATTGCCGCCGCCTTTCAACATCCCTAAGATTGAACTCAAGATGATTTGGAGCCCGTTATTGCATCACGACGCCAGCCACATCTGGTTTAGACGACAGGTGATCGATGTAGCCAATGAATTAAAAGCGCAATCGAAACAGTAAGGAAACATCTTATGTTTGACGTTTCTCATATTCACCACATCGCCATTATTTGCTCGAACTACACGGTCTCTAAACATTTTTACCATACTATATTAGGGTTTCCGATTATCCGCGAAACCTACAGAGAGGCGAGACAATCCTACAAACTGGACTTAGCGATTAATTCAACGCAGCAGATTGAACTTTTTTCTTTTCCATCGCCGCCCCCTCGACCTTCACAACCCGAAGCACAGGGGTTAAGACACCTAGCTTTTGCGGTAGAAAGTCTATCAAGCTGCATAGAACACTTGCATGCACATGGTGTAGAAACCGAAGCCATTCGTATGGATGAGTTAACGGGGAAGCGTTTTACCTTTTTTGCTGATCCAGATGGCTTACCCCTTGAACTCTACGAAAAATAGCACCTACGCGCACTAAACATCGTAAACAAAAAAACGCGCATTATGAAATCATAATGCGCGTTTTTTATGAGCTTTCTAAACCGTTTACAGTGATTTAGCGCTTTCAGAAAGGTAAGCAGCAACACCTTCTGGTGATGTTGTCATGCCTTTGTCGCCTTTGTTCCAGCCAGCTGGGCAAACTTGACCATGCTCTTCGAAGAACTGAAGCGCATCAACCACACGAACCAATTCGTCCATATTGCGACCAATTGGTTCATCGTTTACCACTTGTGAACGCACAATGCCTTTTTGGTCAATAACAAAAGACGCACGCATCGCCACACCCGCTGGGTAGTAAGAATCACCACCTTCAGACTCAATGCCGTACGCTTTCGCAATCGCATGGTCCATATCAGCAGCAAGCGTGTATTCAACCGCACCGATACCGCCTTGTTCAACAGGTGTATTACGCCACGCATTGTGGGTGAAGTGAGAGTCGATCGACACACCAATAACTTCTACGCCCATCTCACGGAACTTGTCCATACGGTGAGACATAGCAATGATCTCTGATGGACAAACGAATGTGAAATCTAAAGGATAGAAAAATACGATAGCGTATTTGCCTTTAATCGTCTCTGCCAAATTGAAAGAATCAACAATTTGACCGTCTGCTAATACGGCTGGAACTGTAAAATCTGGTGCTTTTTTACCGACTAAAATAGACATCTTTAACATCTCCTTGATTAATTAGTATTTCATAACCCCAAACGCTATGACTCTTTAGAAGAACCCACGGCGTCGTTGATCAAAGCTTGTAGCTCACCGTTGCTTGCCATTTCGACAATAATATCACAACCGCCTACCAACTCGCCTTTTACCCAAAGTTGAGGAAAAGTGGGCCAGTTAGCAAACTTAGGCAACTCGGCGCGAATGTCTGGATTTTCTAGGATATTGACGAACGCAAAACGCTCACCGCAAGACATCAAAGCTTGCACAGCTTTTGACGAAAAACCACACTGAGGAGCACGCGGATTGCCTTTCATGTAAAGCAAAATGTCGTTAGTGCTAATTTGCTCTTTAATTGTTTCGATTGTATTACTCATATCAAAAAACCTCGCTTTGAAACTCTGCACCCATCATGGAAAATAGTGCCTATAAACCCTTGCAAAATGTAAGACATTTTATACTTTATAACTTGCTTCAGTTTATGGGGTCTTAGGACCTATTTACAACCCCAAAAAGCGCCTTTCCTTTGCACTTTCTCTTGTCAATTACCCTTTACTCGTTCACCCGAGTGTATTAAATTGTTCGATTCCCTTTTCAAAAGACAATCAAGGAGTCCTAGCGTGTCGCCCAGACATTTTCTTACTCTGAAGGATCTAACCTCCGATGAGTTAAAACAGTTATTAATGCGAGCTTCTGAACTTAAGAAGATCCATCACGAAGGCACGTTATTTCAACCGTTAAAAGGTCGAGTTCTAGCGATGATTTTTGAGAAATCATCAACACGAACTCGGGTATCTTTTGAAGCCGGTATGGCGCAATTTGGTGGCCACGCTCTGTTTCTTTCTTCTCGCGACACCCAGCTTGGTCGCGGTGAACCTGTTGAAGACAGTGCTCGTGTTATTTCTAGCATGGTAGATGCTGTGATGATTCGTACCTTTGATCACAAAACCGTCGAAACTTTTGCTAAATATTCCTCTGTGCCTGTAATCAACGCACTGACCGACGACTACCATCCCTGTCAGCTACTGGCCGATATGCAGACATACCAAGAACATCGTGGCTCAATTGAAGGTAAAAAGGTGGTTTGGGTAGGAGACGGCAACAATATGTGTAACTCCTACATCAATGCCGCTGTCTTACTCGACTTTCAGCTGGTGATAGCCTGCCCTAAAGGGTACGAGCCCAATGCCGAACTAGTCGCTGAGCACAGCGATAGAGTGACGGTTCTGCATGACGCTCACGAGGCTTCCATAGGCGCGGATTTAATCGTCACTGACGTATTTGCTTCTATGGGTCAAGAAGATGAGCAAGAACAGCGCCTGAAAGACTTTGACGGCTTTCAAGTCAATGCTGAACTGATGGCCAAAGCAAATCAAGACGCTCTGTTCATGCATTGCCTTCCTGCTCATCGGGGTGAAGAAGTGTCTGCTGATGTCATTGATCATCCTGACTGCGTGGTGTGGGATGAAGCGGAAAACCGCCTACACGCACAAAAAGCGCTACTTGAATTTTTGCTGTGTCGCTAACACAATAGGCTCGCTTGGAATCCCCGTTCCAGCGAGCCTTTTTTGCCCCTAGGCATTGAAGAAAACTCATCAACAGTGAATTACTATGAGCATTATTGAAGTTAGGCACTTAAAAACACTGACCGCACTAAGAGAAACGGGAAGCTTAGTCGAAGCCGCCGAGCGGGTTCACTTAACACAGTCCGCCCTCTCTCATCAGCTCAAAGATCTTGAAGAAAAATTGGGCTGCCCACTCTTCATTCGAAAAACCAAACCTGTTCGATTTACCAGTGCGGGCTTACGTCTATTACAATTGGCTGATGATGTGCTTATCTCTTTCCGGTCTGCCCAACGCGACATACAACGCTTTGCAGAAGGTGAAAGTGGTCGATTACATATCGCGATCGAATGCCACAGCTGCTATGAATGGCTTATGCCCACCATAGACCATTTTCGTGAACACTGGCCTGATGTGGAACTAGACCTTTCGACCGCCTTTGGTTTTATGCCATTGCCCGCTTTGGCTCGTGGGGATTTAGATCTTGTTGTTACGTCTGACCCACAAGACATTCCCAACATTGAATACATTCCTTTGTTTCAATACGAGTCTCAGGTGGCTCTTTCTCGACATCACGCGTTGGCTAAAAAAGACTTTTTAACACCTGACGATTTTGCTAAAGAAACCTTGATCACCTACCCTGTTGAAACAGAACGTCTGGATATTTTTAAGCATTTCTTGAATCCAGCCGACGTTTCACCGGCCAAAATACGTCATAGCGAACTGACGCTAATGATGATGCAACTGGTCGCGAGTGGTCGTGGTGTATGCTGTTTACCAAACTGGGCGTTAACGGAATACACTAATCGGCAATACGTCATTACCAAGTCATTAGGTGAGGAAGGCGTATGGTGTAAGCTGTATCTGGCCATCAGAAAAGATCAACGAGACAATGCCTACATGGAAGATCTAATCAATACCGCATCAAAAACCTGCTTTAAGAACCTCAAAGGCATACTGGCGCCTGAGCTGTAAGATTGCCCTACAAAGCATTTTCCAAACTACTAAAGCATCAGGACAAGGTGTGCTGATGCTGATCACGAGACCAAATCAAACTGAATTTCGCTCCACCCGAATCACTGGCGTCAACGAGCACGGCGCCACCGTGCCAAAAAGCAATCCGTTGAACAATGGCTAAGCCCAGCCCATAACCCCCAGATGCTCGGGTACGACTGTTATCCAGCCGCTCAAAAGGAATGAAAACCTTATCTCTGTCTTCAAACGCGATACCTGGCCCGTCATCTTCTATGTCTAGCTGCCAGCGCGCATCGTCTTTAGAAAGCGTTATAACCACTTCGCTTTCAGCATATTTCGCTGCGTTTAATACCAGATTTTGTATTGCTCTACTCAAATGATGCTCATCAATTAACGCTTGGTCGTCGCCCGTTATCGACACGGTTACTTGCAAGTGCTGCAGCAATAAGTGGTTATGATGCAAAATAGTGTTCACCACTGACGCAATGGATGCTTCACTAAAATTAAGCGACAATGAGCCACTTTCTAATTTTC
>CAZBUC010000016.1:0-185 GCA_964494965.1 uncultured Maribrevibacterium sp. | reverse complement strand
ATAAGTGAGCACTTCATCGACTAATGTATTCAGCTCTTCAACATCACCTTCTAAGGCCTCTATCGTTTTCGTCACATTGTCATCAACCTCGTCTTTCATGACCTCCAAGCCAAACCGTAAACGAGCAATCGGCGTTCTTAGCTCATGAGAAATCGCGTTGATCATCTCTCGCTGAACATTCAGGA
>CAZBUC010000015.1:975-19247 GCA_964494965.1 uncultured Maribrevibacterium sp. | reverse complement strand
TGTGATGACGGCTTTGATCGAGAAAAACACGACGATTCCGACGAAGAAATCTCAGACGTTCTCCACAGCAGAAGACAACCAAAATGCGGTAACAATCCACGCATTGCAGGGTGAGCGTAAACAAGCGTCGCAGAACAAATCTCTAGGTCGTTTCGACTTGGCTGACATTCCACCTGCTCCACGTGGTGTGCCACAAATCGAAGTAAGCTTCGACATCGATGCCAACGGTATCTTGAGTGTGTCTGCGAAAGACAAAGCGACGGGCAAAGAACAGTCTATCGTGATCAAATCGTCTTCTGGTTTGAGCGATGAAGAAGTTGAAAAAATGGTTCAAGACGCTGAAGCGAATGCGGAAGAAGACCGTAAGTTTGAAGAGCTTGTACAAGTTCGTAACACCGCTGACGGTATGATCCATGCGACGCGTAAAACGTTAAAAGATGCCGGCGATAAAGCCACAGAAGAAGAGAAAGCGGCGATTGAAACGGCAATCACTGAGCTTGAAGAAGCACTAACGTCTAACGACAAAGAGAAGATTGAAGAGAAAACCAATGCGTTGACTCAAGCGTCTGGCACTTTGGCTCAGAAGATGTACGCGGATGCAGAAGCTGGCGCGCAGTCATCTGAAGGCGAGCAAGCTAAAAAGCAAGACGACGCCGTGGATGCTGAATTCGAAGAAGTAAAAGACGACAAAAAATAAGCAATAAGTACGTATTTTACCTCTATTAGGGGTCACAGCGAGCACGGTTTTAGGACCGTGCTTTGCTATTTGCAATATGTTCTATTGATGACTTTTTAATTCAGGCTTTTTAATTCAGGCTTTTAAATTCAGGAATTGCTGCGATGAGCAAAAGAGACTATTACGACGTTCTTGGGGTAGCCAAAGGCGCGGATAAGAAAGACATAAAAAAAGCTTATCGTTCTTTAGCGAATAAGTACCACCCAGATAAAAATCCAGATAACCCAGAAGCCCTTGAAAAATTCAAAGAGTTGGCTGAGGCTTATGAAATTTTGTCTTCTGACGACAAGCGCGCAGCCTATGATCGCTTTGGTCATGACGGCGTCAATGGTCAGGCAGGTGGTGGCTATGGTGGCGCAGGGGCAGGCGGCTTTAGCGACATCTTTGGCGATGTATTCGGAGATATTTTTGGCGGTGGTGGTGGCGGTCAAAGTCGTACACGCCGTGGTTCTGACTTACGTTACACGCTTGAGTTGGATCTTGAGCAGGCCGTTTGGGGTTGCGAAGAAAAAATTCGAATTCCAACATTAGTACATTGTAAAACGTGTGACGGATCTGGTGCCAAAAAAGGCTCGACACCAAAAACCTGTGGTACCTGTGGCGGCGCTGGTCAAGTGCGTATGTCGCAAGGCTTCTTCTCGGTACAACAAGCGTGTCCAGAATGTCACGGTGCCGGTCAGGTGATTTCGGATCCTTGTCATGATTGTCATGGCCAAGGTCGAGTGCAAGAGTACAAAACCCTTAATGTCAAAATTCCAGCAGGCGTTGATACCGGTGATCGCATTCGTTTGTCTGGTGAAGGTGAGGCGGGCACGCATGGCGGTCCTGCAGGTGATTTGTTTGTTCAAGTGTCGGTTAAACCCCATCGCATTTTTGAACGCGATGGCGCCAATCTATACTGCGAAGTGCCTATTAGCTTTACTACGGCGGCATTAGGCGGTGAAATCGATGTGCCAACATTGGACGGGCGTGTGCGCTTAAAAGTCACAGCCGAGTGTCAGTCTGGTAAGTTGTTCCGTTTACGAAGCAAAGGCGTTAAGCCTGTGCGTGGTGGCCCAGTGGGAGACCTGATTTGTAAAGCGGTTATAGAAACACCGGTGAACTTAACTTCACGTCAAAAAGAGTTACTCACTGAGTTCGCAGAAAGCATGGGTGAGGGGTCTGATCACTCGCCAAAACAGAAAAGCTGGTTCGATGGTGTGAAGCGCTTTTTCGACGACATTAAGAAGTAAGTTAGGCTTTTAAACTAGGTGTTCAACGTCGTTTTACACCGCTCTTGTGTTCTAAAAAGAAAAAGGCGCCTATTTGGCGCCTTTTTCTTTCAGTAAGTATTCTATGTAGCTGTGTAGCAAGCTGGCCGCGTTGGTAAAGCTTTTGTTATTGGGAATGATAAAGTCGGCTTTACTACGAATGTCGATGGTTTTAAGTGAGGCCTTTCGAACGTGTCGCATGTAGCGACTGGTGACTTCGTTGACGTCGCGGCCGCGTTCTGCGATGTCGCGTTTTAGGCGACGTACAATAGCGATGTCCATATCAGTGTCCACGTACAATAAATAGTCCACGGCGTCACGAATATTGGGGTCTTGAAACATCATATGACCTTCGACTAGCACAACGTGAGTGGGCTCTAAATCACGATAGCCTATTCGTTTGTGTTGGGCATGGTCGTAAACCGGAATCTCATTGGGTTGCTGACGGTTTTTGCAGTTATGAATGGCCAGAGTCAAACTTTCTAGATCAAGAGAGCTTAGGTCGTCAAAATTGTAAACGTCAGGATCAATGCTGCCACAGCCATTGTAAAAGCTGTCTTGGCATAGGACAGAAATTTTGTCACCGTGACCTTCTGCCAGAAGAGAGCAAAGTCGACTTTTTCCACTGCCAGAAACGCCTGTAATGCCGATAACAAGAGCCATGTATTACCTCAGTCAATAAAGTTTGTGAGCGCCCCGAATCAAAAGCGCTGATTATATTGTATTATATATCAACTTCGGCTAATTTTGCCCGATGAACTCCATCAGAAATCTCACAGGGAAGATAAATGCGTAGAAAAACCATGTTGGTTTATGTGGCCTTATCATTGGCCATAGCGCCGGTTAATCAAGCGCTTGCCAATAGCGCTGTTATGTCTTCTGCTAATGCCGCTGAATTGTTCGGATTGTCGTTTAACGATTTGAAATTAGCTGATTTAGCGCAACACTTAAAAAACATGGGATTGCAAAGCTATCCGACTTACAAGGAAGGTATTGTGAGTTACAGCTTAGGCTCTGAAGGCATACTGGGCATTACGAATGCCACCCTCTATACAACCCCTTCAGGCTACGTGAGGCAGGCCCTATTAACAGGGGTAATCCAAAGCAATGAAAAGCGTAAGGCAATCGGTGATGTTTTTTTCAACAAATACGGTGCGCCCAGCGAAGGTTTTTTGAACAAGGGAATTGGTCGATCGAAATGGGTATTTGATGACGGTACAGAAATTGATTTTCGCAACACCACCTATGATGTATCCATATTGTATGTGGATCTGCAGCCTAAGAGGAGCGACCGCAATTCTGGGCGTATTGATGTTGAGGCCTTGTCTCGGAAAAGTCGTTAGCCGTGTTTTGATGAAGGTGATAACTGCATGACGTTACTACTTGAGCTAAATCTGCGTTTAGCCCATTTTATTCAACCGCATCTTCAGGATATTGCTTTGGCGTTGGTCGCCACTTGTTTGGTTATTTATGGGGATAAGGTGAACGCCTTCCTGAAGCGTTTAGTGTCTTCGTGGGTGTTTGTTGCTCGTGTGATGGCGTTTATCCTGATGTGTACTTTTGGCTACGGATTGCTGACATTTTGGACTCAGCCTCTTGTGTATTGGGGAATCACTCAAGTCGAGTTCGTTTATCGCCCCTTGTTAGTGGCCTTTTGCTTCTGCTTTTTGGGGGTGTTAGCAGAGAGAAAACGGCATTTATAAAAAATTATCATGAAATTTCATGTCAATATTTGTTGCCAAATTACAACATTGCTGGCTTGTTATGGCACTAAAACGCTTACCCTTTAAATATATGTAGTAAACTTTCTATACCTTTGTGAATATCTCGTTATTTCCATAAAAAAACCGACTAAATATCAGATTTTAAAGGTTTTTTGTTGCCTTCTTACAATTTGTTTTTGTCTCTATCTGCCGTTAGACTGCGCTCACATTGATATAAACAGCGTCTTTTTTCGGGGGCAGAAAATGACAAGCACTTGGTTACAAACACTTTCGCAAGCAGAATCCATGATTCCTCTTTTAGGCAAACTGGGTCGAGAAAAAGCCGTCAAAGTTCAGTTGGCAGGCAATACCTTAATGGCAGACTCAGTGACTGGTTTGATGACAGCGTTCGATCAGCATCCTGAATTAGATCTTGCTCAAGTGTATCAAGTGTTAGAGCAGATATTAGCCAGCGATACGGCGCACACTGTGATTGAATTAGAGTCTCTTATTGCGGAAGCAGACGTGGCTTCTGTGCTAGCGGCCCAATCAAACGATGGTTCTGAAACCCCCGTGGTACTGTATGGTTTTGGCCGTATTGGTCGTTTGCTAGCACGCCGCATGTGTGCACTGGGCCACACGACGCCGGGTATGAGCTTGGCGGCGATTGTTGTGCGCAAAGCGTGCGATAATGACCTAGCCAAACGCGCTAGTTTGCTTAAATACGATTCTGTGCATGGCATTTATGATGGCTTAGTAAAAGTGGATGAAGAGAATCAGGCCCTTATCATTAATGGTGCGAGTGTAAAAGTTATCTACGCTTCTGACCCTGCAGACGTGGATTATCAAGCATATGGTATCAACAACGCTTTGCTTGTAGATAACACAGGTCGTTGGCGTGATCACGATGGTTTGAGTGTCCACTTGAATCGTCCAGGTATCGAACGTGTCGTACTAACCGCGCCGGGTAAAGAAATGAAAAACGTCGTTTTCGGTGTCAATGATAAAGACGTGACGGATGCAGATCGTATCGTATCTGCGGCGTCTTGCACTACCAATGCGATCACTCCTATTTTATCAGTTTTAGAAGACAAGTTTGGTATCGAATCTGGTCATGTTGAAACGGTTCACGCTTACACAAACGATCAGAACTTAATCGATAACATTCATAAAGGCGATCGTCGTGGACGAGCGGCTGGCATGAACATGGTCATGACAGAAACTGGCGCGGCTAAAGCGGTATCCAAAGCCATTCCTTCCCTTGAAGGAAAGTTGAGCGGCAGCGCCATTCGTGTTCCTGTGATCAATGTGTCAATTGCAGTATTAAGTCTGACCTTAAAGACAGCGACCTCGGTAGAAGACATCAATCAATTATTGAAAGCGGCGGCGCACAGTGCTGAACTAACGGGGCAAATTGGCTACAGTGAAGAAGCCGATGCGGTTAGTTCCGACTTTATCGGCTCTGAGCAAGCGGGCATACTTGATTCTTTATCGACTAAGGTGCGTGGCAATCAAGCGACCCTGTACGTTTGGTACGATAACGAATACGGCTACAGCTGTCAGGTGGTTCGCTTGATGGAGAAACTTGCACAAGCAAATTTTATGAGCGCTGAGTTGCTTGAGGGCAAAGCAGCGTAACCCATCAATGATCAGACACACTTTGTGTGTTCGTTAGCGGCGACCTTTGGGTCGCCGTTTTTTTTGGCTAATGATAAGAAGGGGCCCATTGTGGGGTTGTCGACACCAAGCCAAAAAAAAGGCCGAACAAACGTTCGGCCTACAAAAGTAACTAGCAGTTGTGAATAACACCATTCTGTGGGGAATGTTGGTATTCCTCTACAACATGACTGTGGGGACATGTTCTAGAATCAATACAGACAAGGCTGTATTGAGGGGTATTAGGCCGCTGTTCAACCTAAGAGATAGACATATTCTATCCGCTTGAATCTGATAGACAAACGATATAAATTGATCGCTTGGATTAGCCATTTTAATCTAAAATTGTAATGAAGTTCCTTTTAGTAAGACGCTGTATGGACGTTATACAAAATTTTTAGCCGCAATACAGTGTTTTTGCAGTAGCTCAGCTCTTCTTAATTTACAGAGATTTTTTAAAGGTGATACTGTATGAAATCCATGCCCCTAGCTGGTTTAGGTACTTTCGCGATTGCCGCGCGACATCTCAGCTTTACCAAAACAGCACAAGAAATTCATCTTACTCAGGGCGCGGTCAGCCAACAGATTCGTCAGTTAGAAGAGCGTTTAGGGTTAACCTTATTCATTCGTTATCATCGTCGACTGGAATTGACGGTTGCAGGAGCACGTCTTGCGGTACAGCTCAATCATAGCTTTAGCGAAATTAATGATCTGATTGCCGAATTACAAGATGACGAAACGTCTAATATCCTCACGGTTTCTGTGATGCCTTCTTTTGCTACCAAGTGGTTGATCCCAAGGCTTGGCAGTCTGCAAGAGGCCTATCCTGACTTACAATTAAGAATTCAAGCCAATGATAGGGAAGTGAATTTTCAGCGCGACCGGATCGACGTTGCGATTGTGCACAGTCATGTGCATCACTCTAAAGGACACATTGTTCCTCTCATGAAAGACAAGGTGTTTCCTGTTTGCAGTCCTGCTTTTTTGCAGCAAAGATCTCTTAATCAGCCGAGCGATTTAGCTCAGATGCCTTTGTTAAATGACGACTCTGAGTGGCGTTTTTCCAGTCCCTATGCGGAATGGGAAAAATGGCTATCACTGGCGGACGCAAAGAATGTCAAACCTTCTCGCGGCATCAGTTTCAACCGAGGAGATTTGGCTGTGCAGGCGGCTATTGCAGGACAAGGTGTCGCCTTGGGTCGAACGCCGTTAGTGATGGATGACATTCAGCAGGGAAGATTGGTGATACCATTTACACAAACCTTAGATGAAGGGCACGCCTACTTGTTTGCGTGCCCCGAAATGCAGCGCCAGCGGGAGCCAGTTCAACAGCTTCTTGCTTGGCTAGTAGAGGAATGTTCTCGGTATTCGCCCCAAGATGCGTTGACACTGCCCCATGCCTTGTAAGCGTGATGTGTATTAAGCCGAGTTATCAAGCAGCAGTTTAACGGACATGGCTAGGCACATAATAATGACCATGGGGCGAATAAGTTTTGCCCCTTTGGTGATGACAAGGCGAGAGCCAATTTGCGCACCAAACCATTGACCTATCCCCATTACGATGCCCAGGGCCCAGACCAAATGTCCGCCAAAAGCAAACATGGCTAAAGAGGCGAGGTTGCTGGTGGCGTTCAGTACTTTTGTATGGGCCGTGGCAGAAACGACCGTCATTCCCATTAGACACAAATACGCGGTGGAAAAAAAGGCGCCAGTGCCTGGGCCGATGAGGCCGTCATAAAAGCCAATACTAGTGCCAATGATAAGGGCAAACTGCACATGAGAGAGTGCTAATCGACTGGCTATATAAGGCTGAATTTTCGGTAAGAAGAAAAAAAAGATAGCCACTGCAATCAAGATAATAGGAATGGCTTTGAGTAGTACGCTGCTGTCTAAATAAGACACCAACAGAGTGCCAATAACGGCACCAATAGCCGTCATGGCAATGGGTAGCCACATTTCAGACAGTGTGACCTGGCCCTTTTTGATAAAATGATAAGACGCCGATACTGTCCCTGCGCAGCCTTGCAGTTTATTCGTCGCCAGCGCTTCCGCTGGCGATAAACCTGCCGCTAAGAGAACTGGTACCGTAATGAGGCCACCCCCTCCGGCAATTGCATCAATGGTGCCCGCTAAAAAAGCGGCCGCAAAGAGCAAAAGATATACCCAAAGAGCGATATCGTAAAATACAAAGTCCATTATGTGCTGGTTCCTTGGGGTGGGGCTAATAGAGCTTAAGTAGAGCAAAAAAAACCCACCTAGACAATGGCCTAGGTGGGTAAAAGGTAGGACTCATAGGGTGATATAAGACTTACTGGATATGGGATTGCACATAACTGTCTAATGCACTTACCTGATCGGGTGTGAATTCAAGACCAAGCTTAGTGCGGCGCCATAAAATGTCTTCTGCCGAATGGGCCCACTCATTTTGTATTAGATGATCAACTTCTAATTGATACAGCTGATTGCCAAAATGCTGCCCAAGATCGCTCTCTGAGTGAGCTTTTTTCAAAAACGCATGAGACAAGTCACCGTAGCTGTTGGCGAAGCGGTGAGCCAAAGACGCGCCGATAAACGGATAGTCCTGTTGCAGTTTCATGGCGAACGCATCAAGTGACATACCGAGATTGCCACCGGGTAAAGGTTTGGAGTGCGTCCAAGGCGCGGCCAAATTATCAAAATACGGCTCTAATTTTGTCATAGCAGACAGTGCCAATTTACGGTACGTGGTGATTTTTCCACCAAAAATACTGAGCAAAGGGGCTTTGTTTTGCTGATCTTCCACATGCAAGGTGTAGTCTCGCGTTACAGCGGACGGGTCAGACGACTCGTCTTCCAGCAAGGGGCGAACACCCGAGTAGCTCCAGATCACATCGGCAGGCGTTAAGGTCTTTTTGAAGTGATCGTTCGTTACTTTCAAAATGTACTGAGTTTCTTCTTCAGAAATAGCAACCGCTTTAGGGTCACCCTTGTATTCCATGTCGGTCGTGCCTAACAGGGTATAATGCTCGCGGTAAGGAATCGCAAAAATGATCCGCTTGTCGGTATTCTGCATAATGAAAGAATTAGAATGCTGATAAAGCTTAGGCACCACTATGTGGCTGCCTTTGATCATACGAATGCCGTACGGCGCTTTGCGTTCAAGCTTAGTTTCGATAAAAGATGATACCCAAGGTCCTGCTGCATTGACCAAGGCTTTTGCCGTGACCTCACGAGTTTCTTTGGTAACTTGATCTTCTAATCCTATAACCCATTGATTATTAGTGCGCTTTGCTGAAACACAACGTGTTCTGGCAAATATTTCCGCCCCGTCTCGTTGAGCGCTCAAAACGTTTGCAACCACTAGGCGTGCGTCATCAACCCAGCAATCAGAGTATTCAAACCCTTGTTTGATGTCTTCTTTAAGCGGGCTGTCGGCACCGTATTTAACGCCTTTTGATCCCATCAAGGTTTCGCGTTTGCCCAAATTGTCGTACAGGAACAAACCAATCCGAATTAACCATGCAGGGCGGAGATGCGGACGGTGGGGCATCTGAAAGCGCATTGGTGTGACAAGATGCGGTGCAATCTTTAACAACACTTCGCGTTCGTTAAGAGCTTCTTTAACAAGGCGAAACTCGTAATGTTCTAAATAGCGAAGGCCGCCGTGGATCAGCTTACTGCTTGATGACGAGGTTGCTTGTGCAAGATCCCCCATTTCACAGAGACCAACGCTTAGGCCTCGTCCTGCGGCATCGGCAGCAATACCGGCACCATTGATGCCGCCGCCAACGATAAATACGTCAAAATGGGATGGATTCATGCTAAGCCTCACGAAAGTATTGCCAATAGATTGTTCGAAAGTGAACATTTTTTTCAATACTAAACCTCTGTGTGATGAATGACAACACAAATACGTGAAGAAATGCGCATTTTTTGGCTATTATTTGAACGTGCCGCTCTAAGCAAGGTTAGAGCGGGGTCGTCGCAGGCAGGAAATTTGGGGGGTATTGGTTTGCTTTAATCTTGGTTACTTAGGTGTGCAAAGCTCTAATCGCACTTCGTTTTCTTTCATTAATTTGATGATAGATTTAGGTGGGGGTAAGTCGGTGAACAGTCGATCTACTTGAGTGACATTACCCAGTCGAACCACAGCATTACGCCCAAATTTGCCGCTATCGGCTGCAAGAAACACCGTTCGAGAATTGCTGATAATGCTTTGTGCGACGCGTACCTCACGGTAGTCGTAATCGAGTAATGAGCCATCGTTAGGGTCTATGCCACTAATACCAATGATGCCAAAGTCGACACGAAATTGATTAATAAAATCGATTGTGGCCTCTCCCATGACACCACCGTCACGGGACCGTACCGTGCCACCGGCGATAATCACGGTAAAGTCTTCTTTAGCACTTAAAATCGCAGCGACATTTAAGTTATTGGTAATAACTTGAAGCCCTTGGTGATTAAGTAAATGACGTGCCACCGTTTCGGTTGTGGTGCCTATGTTAATAAACAGTGACGCATTGTTGGGGATTTCGGCTGCAATACGCTTGGCAATTTGTTCTTTGGCAGGCAATTGTATGATTTGTCTTGTGGCGTAAGCGACATTGGTAGTGCTGGAATCAAAGCTGGCACCACCATGGTGACGACGTATTTTGTCGGCTTTCGCTAACTCATTGATATCCCGGCGTATGGTTTGTGGTGTCACGTCAAATTGGCTGGCTAGCTCATCAATTGACACATAACCCTTTTCTTTTACGATGGCGACCATCTTGTCTTTTCGAGAGAGTTGACCCATGGTTTTTCTTCCCCTAAAAAAGGTTACTACTTGCTAAGTATGTGCATATTAGTTTTAAATACAGAATATTCGTATTCGAATGTATATGTTCAAAAAAACAAAACAACAATATAGGCTGCCCACTTTTGAGCGGCTGTGACTTCAAAGAGAATTCACTATGACGCATTATATTCTTGCTATCGATCAAGGCACCACCAGTTCTCGGGCGATTTTATTCGATACCAAAGGCACTCGAGTTGGGCAGTCTCAACAAGAGTTTCCGCAGATTTTTCCCAATGACGGTTGGGTAGAGCATGATCCTGAAGATATTTGGACGTCTACCTTATCTGTATGTCGATCGGTCCTCAAGGATACAGGGATCAGCGCTGAAGAGATAGCAACCATAGGCATCACCAATCAAAGAGAGACCACCATACTGTGGGACACAGAGACGGGTAAGCCTGTATATAATGCGATTGTTTGGCAAGACAGACGCACCAGCGAATACTGCCAGACACTGAGCGATCAAGGGTTAAGTGAAAAGGTACAAGAAAAAACAGGATTACTGATAGATCCTTATTTCTCGGCCACGAAAATTCGTTGGATCTTAGACAATGTTGAAGGGGCTCGTGACACAGCCAAAGCGGGACGATTGGCTTTTGGTACGGTAGACAGCTTTTTGTTGTGGCGTCTAACTAACGGACAGTCTCACAAAACGGACGCGACAAATGCCGCTCGTACCATGGCGTTTAATATTCATACTCAGCAATGGGACGATGAGCTAATCGCGTTATTGGATATTGGTGATGTGCTTTTTCCAGAAGTGATGGACTGCAGCGCTGACTTTGGCGTTATTGATGCGTCTTGGTTGGGAGCGGAAATTCCTGTCAACGGGATTGCGGGTGACCAGCAAGCCGCCCTTGTGGGACAAGCGTGTTTTGCCCCAGGTATGGTGAAAAGCACGTATGGCACGGGCTGCTTCCTGATTCTCAATACGGGTGATAAACCGATACGCTCTGACCATAAAATGCTTACCACCGTAGGTTATCGTTTGAACGGTGAAGTCACCTATGCTCTAGAAGGCAGTATCTTTGTGGCCGGTGCAGCGATCCAGTGGTTAAGAGATGGCTTAAAGCTGTTTTCGGACGCCAAAGAAACACAAAGTTTGGCGAAACAAGCGCTAAACGATGATTCTGTGTATCTTGTGCCGGCGTTTACCGGATTAGGTGCGCCCTATTGGGACCCGGATGCACGCGGCGCCATGATAGGGCTCACACGGGATACCAGTGTGGCGGATATTGTGAGTGCGGGATTGCGTTCAGTGTGTTATCAAACCAAAGACCTAGTTGGCGCAATGGCGCAAGATGGCGCCACTTTTAGCTCTTTGCGGGTAGATGGTGGCATGGTTATCAATGACGTCATGGTGCAATTTTTGAGTGATGTGCTCGAAATCACCGTCGAAAGACCCCTAGTAACAGAAACAACTGCATTGGGAGCGGCGTTTTTAGCAGGATTGCAGGTGGGTTTATTCCAATCTTTAGCGGAAATCGAGCAGTTATGGACAGCCGATAAGAGCTTTGAACCCTCGATGGAAAAAGGCACGGGCGATAAATTGTATAAAGGGTGGCAAAAAGCCGTTGATCGAGTGCGTACTAGAGCATAGTAGTTACGTTTTACTACAACCCTTATCTTGTATGAAAGTGTAAATGCCGCTAAATTTGATTCATTGTATTTTCTTTAAAGGGTATAAACGATGTCAAAGCAGTTTGCCGAAGTGCAAGAAGATGATTTTATGAAATTCGGCGGTGAGCGCCCGAGCTATTTAGCGATCGAAGACGCTTTAATGTCTTTGGGTGGTCATGGTGTAGCGGGCAACAATTTCAAAAATGAGATGGTGAAGCTCGCTGGTTGGACAGGGGGAGCCTTAACCACCTATGCACAACGTGCTGCGGTAGCCAAAGCGGCATTTAATCGTATCCGAGAAGAGCTTCCAAAAGTCTCGACACCAGACGAACTAAGAGCCGCCCTCAAGAAACTTAAGTAAAACTTTAATAGAGACGCCCGAGCCCCTGTGTGACCGGACGTTTAAGAATAAAAAAAGGGAAAACGCGCAATACGTTTTCCCTTTTTTTGTTTGGATTCTATTCAGCGTCAGCGATGGCTTTTATGCCATATTCTTCGTCAAGAATGCGACCAATGACATTATCACCCGCTAGATGGTGGGCGTATTGCATGTGCAAACAACGTACTTTATCCCAGTTGGCAATACCGCCTATCCCTAATGTATCAAATAAAGGCTTAAAGCCTTTTTCTTCAATGATGGCTTTGTGCTCGTCGCTCATCACATCCCAGCGTCGCGCTATGTAGTCTCGGTGAGAAGCATGGTGAGCCGCTCTGAGGCTTTCATCTTCCTGAATGCGTTGTTCAAGTTCTTTGACCACGCCATGACTTTCAATTTTGGCCAAGGCTTTGTCAATGGCTTTACTAGATAGCCAATACAGCGTGGGAAAAGGCTGATCAAATACCCAGGTTTCCATTTCTAGTACCTGCGGGGTGCCATTGGGGGAATAGTGAGCGATGGCATTGATGCCGCTAGGAGCACGACCAAGTTGGGCTGTAATAACGTCGATATCACGTTGTGAAAGAGTGGTTTTCATAAAATCTTATATTAAATAGGAATTAAAGTGTAAACGCAGGAAAGCTGGCAGCAAATTTTTGTATCCATTCGCCTGCGGCTTCGTTGTAATTAAGGCGTCGGCCTTCGTGTTTTGCTTGGCGTCGATAATGTTCTATCTGAGAAAGTTGTTCAATCATGCGAACGCAGTAGCATTCTTCTTCGGTAGGAAACTCAATTGCTATGTGGTAACCGTCACTGTGTTTTTTGCACCAGGCGATGCGACCAGAAACACAAAAATTGGGATCTATCTCTTCCAGCGTGATTCTAACCGAGCGGCCTCGATCGAAAGGTCGAAGGGTGACGTAAGTAATACCGACAAACCCCACCCTTGCTTCGCTAATCGAAGGAAAGGGCTGATCTTCTATTAGCGTAATGTCTAACGGAAGATCTTTTGGGTGTTCAACAAATTCCATCGCAACAAACCAGCTACTGTTTAGATATTGATATTATCGGCCAAGAAGGCAGAGTGTTTAAAAAAGAATGCGAATTGTACGCTTTTTGTTCGGTCTGTACAGACGGATTTTAAGATACTAGTTCTGTACTTCATAACTTCTACCTATATAAAATCGACCAACCCATTGGACAAGACGCGTTATTTACCGATTTGGCACAACTGGCCAAGCATCTTGAGGGCAGCGTCGGTTTTATTATCCCAATTTAACGCATAGTTAAGCCGAAAATGATGATGAAATTGCCCCGTTAAGCTAAAAGCCAGCCCCGGAAGTATTCCTATGTCATTTTCTAGGGCTTGTGCATGGAGTGTCATGGCATCGACTGTATTAGGCAATGTTACCCACAATAAAAATCCTCCATTCGGGTTTGAGGTTTGTGTTCCTTGGGGAAAATGCTCGGCGATCAATGACTGACATCGAGCCAGATTATCTTGGTAAGTTAGGCGTGTTTTTCTAAGGTGTCGATCGTAGGCGCCATTTTCTAAAAAATTGGCAATGGCGGTCTGTGTGAGTGTCGGAATGGCCAAAGACTGCACATAGGCATAGTGTTCGATCTTATCTTGGAAGCGGCCACCAACGATCCAGCCAATGCGAAAGCCGGGCGCAATACTTTTAGAGAATGAGCTGCAGTAAATCACAGTGTTGTGTTTGTCGTCGGCCTTGAGAGCGCGTTCACGTTTATCCCGATAGCTGAGTTCGCCATAGACATCATCTTCGATAAGCGTAAAACCGAATGCTAACGATAAGCCAATAATTCGCTGTCGAGCTTGGTAGCTTAGGGTTGCACCAACGGGGTTCTGATTGTTAGGAGTGACAACACACGCTTTGATAGGCCACTTTTTAGCGGCTTTTTCTAATAAATCTAAGTCCATGCCAGCATCGGCTGAACAAGGTATCTCGATGGCTTTTAACTTCAGAACTTCAATGGCTTGCAACACCCCGTGATAGGTAGGGCTTTCAATCGCAATGGTATCACCGGCTTGGGCGACGGCCTGTAAAGACAGCATGATGGCATTTTGGCAACCAAGGGTAATGGTAATGTCATCAGGTTGTAGCTGACAGCCACTGTCTAGCATGCGAATGGCAATCTGGCGACGCAAATTGGGTGAGCCAGGTGTAAACTCGTAGGCCGCACAAATTTCAGGTTCCAAGCGCATTAAACGCCCAACAGAACGTTGCAATTGTCTGATAGGCAAAAATTGACTATTGGGGATGGCCGCACCAAACTGAATAATATTGTCGTCTTGTGACACATGCAGCAAACGACGCAACATGGTGTGTGTCGACACCTCGTTGGCGGTAGGTGTTATTTTCAATGTCTCGGTATGCAGTAGCTTGTGTTCTTGAACAAAGTAGCCTTTTTGGGGGCGTGCTTTGATCACACCTCGATCTTCAAGCAAACTGTAGGCTTGAAGCACGGTGGCAACACTGACGTTCATTTGCTTGCTGGATTTGCGCACCGAAGGAATCTTTGCGCCCGGCAAAAAAATGCCTTCATGAACTTGCTGTTCAATTTGGTTGGCGATTTTTTCGTATAAGGGGCATTCCATAGAGTGGGCGTCGAATCAATAAACAGAGAGTGAATTTACCAGATTGGCGAGATGAAAGGAATCAGTCGCAAATGAATCGACATGCTCAGGTGAGTGTGTGAAACTCTTTTTCTATAAGATTTCGTTATAAATATCAGAGACTCTGCAAAGAGACGGTTAAAGTAAGCAAAATGTTATATTCATGCATTAAACTCAGCTAAACTTGAGTATCTGGTCGAAATTACACGTTGGCTCCAAGAATAATTTATTGTAGAGGTCCGTTATGTCGCTGTCTGTTATACAAAGAATCTTGCTTGGCTTTGGGGTTTTACTCGTGCTGTTACTCATAACGGCGGCATCGGGTTTTATTGGTATTAAACAAATAGAAGACCGTATGAATGTAGTGACAGGTGAAGTCGCGGACATCTCAACGTCTAGCAACGCGTTAAAAGACGAATTAGGCTTAGCCAACGCGGCCGTATTGCAATATTTATTAAGCCAATCCCCTGATGCGCTAGGCAGTTTGTCAGAGCGTTTTCAAACCCATAAGAATCAATTTTCTGACGTGTCTTCACAACTGTCGCAGCAGCTAGGTAGCCAGCCAGCAATGCAGCAAGAGTTGAGTGTAATGACAGATGAAGTAGCGCGTTTTTTTGAGTATACCGACGTTGCCTTTGCCAACCATAAAACCATGCTAGAGCTGCAGTCAGCGATTCCTTTTGACAAGCTCGACTTAAATGACGCCATCGCTTTTGCCTTTGACGATCTCGAAATGTTGGTTGAAGACGGTAATACGCCAGAAATACAATTCGCTGCTTCCTTTATGCAAAGCCAAATAGACAATTTACGTTTGACGGTATATGACTATCTCGATACCAGTGATTTGAACAGCCTACAGACCTTGCGCGATTCGATGCAGGCGATTGTGGTGACCTTGAGAGACCGACAATCTTACATTGATAATGGCAGCATTAATGCGCTACTGGATGAGATCGAAATAGGAGTATCAGACGAGAATGGTGTAGCCGCGAAACATTACGAGAACACGCGTCTTAAACAAGCCTCTGAAGTTCTGGCGAAGCAATTATCAGACAGTATGGCGTCTATAAACGAGTCCGTTAGTGTGCTCTTAGCGAATACCCAAATGATGGCGGTAGACGCAACACAGGAAGCGAAAAAAGCGGCTACCTTGTCTGTCTATTTGTCAGGCATTATTTTGGCAGTTTCTGTGCTTATTGCAGTGATTGTGGCCTTGTGGGTCAGTCGCAGCATACGTTTACCACTCAATGAGGTTATGTCTGTTCTTGGGAAGATCTCAGAAGGCGACTTTACCCAGCGCAGCAAGGTGAACTCAAAAGACGAGTTTGGTGAGTTGTCTAAATGGGTGAATAACCTGGTTAGCAAGCTGCAGTCCGTCATGTCTGACATTGACCAGTCGGCTAATGAGGTCGCAGGGTCGGCACAAAGCAATGCCCGACGTGCCAGTGATGCCAAGCGTTTAGTGTTGTCACAGAACGAAAGAACCACGGAAGTGGCTTCGTCAATGGGAGAAATGGCCGCGACGGTTAATCAGGTGGCGAAAAGTTCCGAAGTGATTTTGCATCAGATTCAGCTGGTGGATCAGCGATCCAGCCAGAATAGAGTGCAGATGGATGCCAACATCCAAAAAATTGAACATTTATTGGAGCAGATTGAAGACTCTACGCTTGTTGTTAACCAGCTAAAGGAATACTCACAAAGCATTGGTCGAATCTTAGAAGTGATTCAAGAGATTGCTGAGCAGACCAACTTGCTGGCATTGAACGCCGCAATCGAAGCCGCTCGAGCGGGAGAACAAGGTCGTGGCTTTGCGGTGGTCGCTGACGAGGTAAGAACCCTGGCGACGCGAACGCACACATCAACAGAAGAAATACAAAGAGTGATTGATCAACTGCAAAGTGGTGTAACAAAAACCGTGAGTAGCATGGAAGTCAGTCGAACCAGCGCCACGGCCAGTGCGGAAGAAGCCCGTTCAGTTGGCTCGTCTTTGGCGGAAATGCAGCACAGCATGATAGAAATTCGCGATCTAAGTACACAAATCGCGACGGCAGCCGAAGAACAGTCTGCCGTGGCACAAGAGATTAATCAAAACGTGATGGACATATCGCGAATGTCAGATGAAGCCACGCAGAGCGCTGAGCAGAGTGAAAAAGACAGCGCAGGCTTATCGACATTGTCTTCTCGTCAGAAAGCACTGTTGAGCCAATTTAAAATTGTTTAATGGTGTTTTTGCATTGGCTTGCGTTAATATAATATTCCGTCATTTTTTGGAGATGCGTAACTATGTCGATTCTTGCTGGTGATATGTTGCCTTACGGTACATTTCAAGTGATGGGCGAAGAAGGCCCTGAAACGGTTGATGTGATTGAATTTTTTTCTGGTAAAACGGTATTGATGTTTGCCGTGCCCGGTGCCTTTACACCGACCTGTAGTGCCAGTCATTTGCCAGGTTATGTTGTTCACCTCGACGCATTGAAAGAAAAAGGCATTGATGAGGTTGTGTGTTTGTCCGTCAATGATGTTTTTGTTATGCATGCGTGGGGAAAAGCCAACAACGCTGAACACCTCACTATGGCAGCGGATGGATTGGCTGAGTTTACCCATTCGATGGGACTTGAGTTAGACATTTCAGCCGCCAAAATGGGCGTTCGCAGCCGTCGTTACGCTATGCTAGTTACTAATGGCATTATTCAACAGTTGTGGTTGGACGAACCGGGCGAGTTCCGGGTCAGCTCCGCTGAGCATGTCTTGTCACAGTTATAAAGATAATCTGTCACAGTTATAAAGTCGTAAAGTCAATTTAAGAAAACCGCTGAGCGATGCTTCTCACTAAAACGAGGCATGGCGATAAGCGGTTTTTTTTATTTTTATGCCACCTTTGTTTTATTGGTAGGCTATCCTGCTGTTCTTATTGGTTTTTTCTGCTCTTTTCTTGTTATCCTTTCGCTGACCTATCTCAAAATACAATACCCTTTCGGCTAAATTGAAATAGCCAAATTGCCTGCAGAAAAGAATACTCTGGTTAGATTAAGGTGATGTGATCTTCTGAGTTCTTTCCTCTTTTTTGATCCGACGTTTTTGCCTTACCGCCGTTTGTTACTTAAATAAGAATAGAGAGATGTAACATGATTATAGATTGCCATGGACACTATACGACCACGCCACCGGGTGTAGGCGAATACCGCGATAAGCAAAAAGCACAGGTCGCTAAAGATCCGGCTTTTGTGGGTGAAAAGGGTAAAGTCATTGTGTCAGACGACGAAATCCGTGACAGCATCATCAATAACCAGCTACGTTTACAACAAGAGCGCGGTACAGACTTAACGATTTTCTCTCCTCGTGCGAGCTGGATGGGGCATCATATTGGCAATGAATACACTAGCCAGTATTGGACAGAGCATCAGAACGACCTTATTCGCCGTGTGTGTGACCTTTTTCCTGAAAACTTTGCGCCTGTCGCGCAATTGCCGCAAT
>CAZBUC010000015.1:0-965 GCA_964494965.1 uncultured Maribrevibacterium sp. | reverse complement strand
GAAGTGGCTCGATTCCCGCCCCACGGAAAGCGACGGTAAGCTTCGGGAAATGCGGTTTTCCTGAGTTTCTCTACATACAGAAAAACCCGGCCAGAACTCTGGCCGGGTTTCCTATTATTTAATACGCAATTCCGATTCGCTGTCGAAGAAATGGGCTTTATCGGTATCAACCTGAACCCAGATCCAAGTGGTGGTTATTGGCAAGACAAATCTTTGGCGGACCGTTCTTTCTATCCAATTTATGAAAAAATGTGCGAATACGACATTCCTGCGATGATCCATGTGAGCGCGGCATGTAACGATTGTTTCCATACGACTGGCTCACACTACCTAGGTGCGGATACCACGGGCTTTCAGCAGTTGATGATGTCGGACGTATTTAAAGATTTCCCAGATCTAAAAATCATTATTCCTCACGGCGGTGGCGCCGTGCCTTATCACTGGGGTCGTTTCCGTGGCATGGCACTAGATCAAGGTTTTGATCTTGCTGAGCGTGTTTTGAACAACATCTATTTCGATACCTGTGTTTATCATCAGCGTGGTATTGATATTCTGCTAGACATCATCCCAACCAAGAACATCTTGTTTGCGTCTGAAATGATCGGTGCGGTACGCGGTGTTGATCCAGAAACGGGCCACTATTTTGATGATACGAAACGTTATATCGACAACAACACCGTGTTATCCGCTGAGCAAAAACAAGCCATCTTTGAGGGTAATGCGCGTAATGTTTTCTCCCGATTAAAAGTTCAAGATTAAAAGCTTAAGTGTATCGATTTTAAGGAAAGCATCATGCGAAATAATGTAGTCGTACAAAATATTGAACGTGCCGACCAAGCTGTCATCGATGGTTTAGCTGAGTGTGGCGTCGCGACGATTCATGAATCTCAAGGTCGTGTTGGTTTATTGGCTCATTACATGCGCCCTATTCAAATGGACAAAACCATTGCGGGTTCAGCGATCAC
>CAZBUC010000014.1:13419-19397 GCA_964494965.1 uncultured Maribrevibacterium sp. | reverse complement strand
AGGCACCGCTGGTACCAGGGGCTGGGTAACAAACGTAATCTACACCGGCTTTTTTGCCCGCTGCAGTGAACTCACCTTTCGCCCAATCGCCCATGATTTGCATAGCGGCATCGCCATTGATAACCATAGAGGTAGCAACGTTCCAATCGCGGCCTGAGAAACCTGGGTCTACGAATTCACGCATTTGTTTAAAGGTGTCAAACACGTCAATCATGTCTTGGCTGCGTAGCGCTTTATCGGACATGCCAATGAAGGCGCTGCTGTAAAACTGAGAGCCTTTCGATAGGGCAATGGCTTCAAATAGTGTGGCATCTTGCCAAGCTTGACCACCGTGAGCAAGCGGGGTAAATCCTGCCGCTTTGATTTTTTTCGCTTCAACGATGAATTGATCCCACGTTGTTGGAATCGATGCGCCAGACTTACGGAATACTTCAGGGTTTGCCCACATCCAGTTTACACGGTGAACGTTAACAGGCGCTGCCACATAATTGCCGTCGTATTTCATAACATCGCTAACAACTTGAGGAAGGATCACATCCCACTCACCAGCCGCAGCCACATCATTTAGATTAGTTAGAAAGCCAAGATCGCCCCATTCTTGAATGGTGGGGCCTTTGATTTGAGCAGCAGAAGGAGGATTACCAGAAATAGCACGAGATTTCAGAACGGTCATTGCGGATTCACCGCCACCACCTGCAACAGCGAAGTCTTTCCAAGTATGGCCAGCGCCGACCATTTCTTCTTTAAGCACATTGATCGCAGCGGCTTCGCCACCTGATGTCCACCAATGTAAAACTTCAACTTCGCCAGCCTGCGCGGTTGCAGCCGCTAGGGAAAGAGCCACTGTGGTTAAACCGAAAGCAATTTTTTTCATGATAGTAACCTTTGTTATTGTTATATCGTCTAATCAAATTCATAAAATGTTTTGATTTTGCGTTTTTGTCTCGCGTTGCTCACTAAAAATTAGCTTAAGCAAACATCCGAGTGAGTAAATCTAGCAAAGGTTGCGTCTATTAGGGGTAAAGTAGAGCAACCTAATGTAACAAAGTCTTGCATGGGTGAGAATTGAGGTTGTGATTCAGTGTCTTGGGAGCCAAAGTTTGGCTTCTAAACCTTGATCTATATGGTTGCTTAAGGTGACTTCACCACCATGGGCGCGCGCAATATTGCGGGCAATGCTTAAGCCCAATCCCATCCCACCAGGGTGGCCAGAATGGTCGGGAGTCAGGCGAGTGTAGGGTTGAAACACCTTGTCCATCTTGTCCGTAGGAATGCCAGGGCCCTGGTCACAAATTCGGATGCACACTTCGTCTTCGTCATCTTCGATGAACACGGTAGCGGTTTTTCCATAATACAAAGCATTATCAATGAGGTTGCCCAGACAGCGTTTTATAGCAAGGGGTTTACCAATAAAAGGATGCGTTAATTCACCGACTACAGTGAGTTTTGTTTCGTGTAGATTGGCCGTCGACTGCATGTCTTTGAGCATTCTTGAAATGTTCACATCGATGCGATTTTCATGAATATCGGTTTCTTTTACGCTCTGTAATGCCCCTTTTACCAACATATCTAGATCTTCTAGATCGCGCACCATGGCGTCACGAACATCATCTTCGTCCAGCATTTCGGCACGCAATCGCAACCGGGTGATTGGGGTTTTTAAATCGTGTGAGATGGACGCAAACAGTCTTTCTCTGTCGTTTAGGTAGCGTTGGATGCGGCGCTGCATATCGTTAAAAGCTTTCGCTGTATTGCGTACTTCCACGCTGCCTACTTCCTCCATGGGCTTCCAGTCACCCTGACCAAATCGTTCAGCCGCTCTGGCTAACGTGGCGAGAGGGCGAGTCACGCGCCGCAGGATAATAATGCTCAGCAGTAACACGGTAATGACCGACATGGCCATAGAAAACAATCGATCGGCGCTGAGTGCCGAGGCACCGTCTAAAAAATAGGGGTCTGGCATCAGGCTAGCAAGATATAGCCAGTCTTTATCGTTGATGGGGATTTGAATCACTATGATGGGCGGGGTAAACGGCTTCACTAGTAAACTATGATGACCCCAACGCTCAGGTAAATCGACCAGTCGAGTTTGATTGTTGATGACGTGCAGATCACTGGGGCTTGAGAAGGCAATTTTGGCGTCTGATATACCCAATTGTTTCATCAACGTAGTTTGTACTTCGTTTTTGACGATGTCTTTCAGCGGTGAATCCGGGATGGCATTGATGCGAATTTCTTCTTTGTTCAGCGTGACGAAAAATCGCGTTCCCCCCATGTCTTGCAGTTGGTCAATCACAATATGACGATAATTAGTAGGCAAAGATGTAAAGTAGCTAACGGTCGCGGCGATGCGAAAGGCCATGTGTTTTGACACTTCACGCACGTTTTCTTCCGTATCAGATTCCAGCTGACGTAACCAAATGGTGGAGCTAATAAACTGGGCACTGGCTACACCCAATGCCATGATGATGAGAATTTGCCCTGTCAGTGATTGCGACCACCGCTTGAAGCGCGAGCTCTTACTTTGCGGCATGTTGTTACTGGGCATTGCTAATAGATTCCACGTTGGCGACTTCTACGCTCGCCGTAAGAATATACCCTTATCCGCGCACTGTTTTAATGAGTTGTGGGTGACGAGCGTCTTCGCGCAGCCGCTGACGTAGGCGGCTTACGTGCACATCGATAAAGCGATCAAGGGGCGCGCTGTCTCGACCACGGGTGTTTTCTGCGATGAGTTCACGTGTTAACACGGCACCTGGGTGGGTTAAAAACAGCATAAGCAAGTTGTAATCGGCACCAGATAAGGGCTCTTTTTCCCCGTTAAACTGCAATTCTCTAGATAAGGTGTCTAAGGTAAATTGGGCAAATCGATAAAAACGATGCGAAACGGGGGCGATTTCAACGATTTCACTGTGTTCCATACGACGTAAAATGGCTTTAATTCGCGCCAAAAGCTCACGAGGGTTAAAGGGTTTTGCTAAATAATCGTCTGCCCCAATCTCAAGGCCGATAATTCGATCCATTTCATCGGAATTGGCGGTCAACATGATCACCGGCACTTGAGATTGCGCCCGCAAAGCACGGCATACAGAAAAGCCATCTTGGCCTGGCAGCATGATATCTAGGATGACCAGATCGACATCTTGATCGGCTCGAAAATTGGCGAGAAAAGCTTCACCTGATTCGGCGGTTAATACCCTAAATTGGTGTTTTTCAAGGTAAGTTTTAAGCAGTGTGCGAATGTCATCATCATCGTCAACCACATAGAGGCATTTTGCTTTTGTCATTCTTTTGCTCAGTAAAAGTGGATGTTTTGTTAAGATTTAAAGGCGATCGTTTGTTTTTGAGTCTAGCAAGAAAGTGTCATGGAACCAATTATCCAATGCACTTGTCGCCTAGGACGTTTTAAATAAATTAAATTGATTTAATTTATTCCTACCCGCATACTTTTTAAACAAGCTTATTCTCATCCGTGATTTAAAAGGGTACACAGTAATGACAGCACAAGTAATGGCGTTCGGCGAAGCCTTGATCGATTTTCTCTCTAATGGGGCAACTCAAGCGGGAGAGCTTGAATCCTTTACTAAGTTTCCAGGCGGCGCACCGGCTAACGTGGCGGTGGCGGTGGCTCGTTTAGGGGGAGACAGCCACTTTGTGGGTCAAGTGGGAGACGATGCCTTTGGTCACTTTTTGAAAGCCTCATTGGACAGCTATGGTGTAAACACAGGCAATATGTTGATGACGAAAGAGGCGAAGACCGCATTAGCTTTCGTTAGTCTTGACCATACTGGCGAGCGCAGCTTTGAATTTTACCGCAGCCCTTCAGCGGACATCTTGTTTAAAGCGTCCGATTTTGACGCAGCTTGGTTTGCTCAGGGTAAGGGCGTTTTTCATACTTGCTCCAATACCTTAACCGATTCAGAGATTACGAAAGCTACTTTGGCGGGTGTCAGCATGGCCCGTGCTGCCCAGTGGATTGTTAGCATCGATGTGAATTTACGCATCAACCTGTGGCCCAATGGGCAGGTCGATGCCCAGCGAGTGATCGATTGGATGCAAAGTGGCGATGTGGTGAAAGCCAGCTTGGAAGAGTTGGCCGTATTGGCGGCGGATCCTTTTGCTTTGATTCAGGCGTCATTAGCGGCGGGAGTGACCTTGTTTGTGTTAACGGATGGTGCGAACCCCATTCGTTTTTATACGTCTGCTCATGGTGAAGGTGAGGTGATTACGCCAAAAGTCACGGTGAAAGATACCACAGCCGCTGGGGATGCGTTTGTTGGCGGTTTACTGTACAAATTAGCGGAACAGGGCGGAGATCGCGCCTCTTTAACAGCGTTATCAGCACAACAGTTAGTGGATATTGTGCGCTTTGCTGCGGCGTGCGGTG
This sequence comes from uncultured Maribrevibacterium sp., assembly GCA_964494965.1. Lineage (GTDB taxonomy): Bacteria > Pseudomonadota > Gammaproteobacteria > Pseudomonadales > Marinomonadaceae > Marinomonas. The sequence goes on along the minus strand of CAZBUC010000014.1, from coordinate 15,010 downwards.
CCGACTCTGTTACTAAACTAGGCGCTTATCCTTCCTTGCCAACGCTTGCTGAAGCGCAAGCGCAATTAAATCGCTTCTAAGCGGCTTAAATTAAGTAAATTGACTCAGTCAGTTGAGTCGGTTCAGTAAGACAGTGTTAAAAAAGATGATCTAAAAAGCGTGCTTCGGCACGTTTTTTTTGTGCTAAATGTGCAAAAAATATGATCAAACATGGTCAAAAAAATACCCGAAATGAGCAGGTAACTTGTTGAAATGGTTATTCAATTTCATTTTGGTGATATTTTAACCATGTGTAAAAGATAAAAAAAAGGTCGCATTTACACGGCTATCTACTAAATTTAGAGACACAATTAAGTCAATATTAAGGACTCAGACCCCTTGAAGCACAGGTTTTCTTTATGAATAATCAATTTTCTTCTTAATGCTTATAGAAGTTTTTTTAAGCAGGATTCGACCTACGATAATAAAAACAATGGCACGCTGGGATTTCCAAGTGGGCCTGTAAGGAGCAATGATGAAAAAATCTCTATTGTCTATAGCGGTTGCCTTAACGCTGTCTGCCAACGCTGCCCACTCGGCAGACCTCATGTTTACCCCCGGTGAAGATTCTCGTTTTAGTTGGAGCAGCTATGAAGCTCTAAAATCCGTCAAATTGTCCGGTGAAACCGTTTCCGTTTTCGGTCCTTGGATGGGCGACGAGAAAACCAACTTCGAGCGTGTTATTGCTTACTTTGAAGAAGCCACAGGGGCAAAAGTAAACTACGCAGGCTCAGATTCTTTTGAACAACAGATCGTGATCGATGCACAGGCAGGTAGTGCGCCGAACGTGTCTGTTTTCCCTCAGCCAGGTTTAGCAGCAGATCTAGCGCAAAGAGGGTTTATTACCCCATTGAGCGATACGGTTAAAAACGCGGTGGCGGAAGATTACGCGGCGGGCCAGTCTTGGGTCGATTTGGCAACGTTTAAAAATCGTGAAGGCAAAGACGACTTCTACGGTGTTTTTTATCGTGCCGACTTGAAGTCACTCGTTTGGTATTCACCTGATAACTTTGCGGATGCAGGCTACGACATTCCAGAATCCATGGAGGAGCTGAAAGCGCTGACCAAACAAATTGCAGCGGACGGTGGCACGCCTTGGTGTATCGGTTTGGGTTCCGGTGCGGCGACTGGTTGGCCAGCGACAGATTGGGTAGAAGATTTGTTACTTCGTACTCAACCAGCGTCTGTGTATGATGGCTGGGTGACCAACGAAATTAAATTCGATGATCCACGTATTGTCGGTGCCATTGAAGAGTTTGGCTGGTTTGCACGCAACGACGCTTACGTTGATGGCGGTGCCGGTGCGGTGTCTTCTACGGATTTCCGTGATAGCCCAAAAGGCTTGTTCCAGTCACCTCCTAAATGTTACTTACATCGTCAAGCGTCCTTTATCCCTGCGTTCTTCCCTGAAGGTACTCAGTTAGGATTGGATGCGGATTTCTTCTATTTCCCTTCTTATGAGTCAAAAGAGTTAGGCAATCCAGTATTAGGGGCCGGTACCCTGATGAGTATTACCAATGATTCCAAAGGCGCACGCGCTTTTATTGATTTC
>CAZBUC010000014.1:0-13409 GCA_964494965.1 uncultured Maribrevibacterium sp. | reverse complement strand
TTCTCCCATTGCCCACGAATTGTGGATGGCACAAACAGGCTTTTTGTCAGCACATCTAGGGGCTAATCCTGAGCTTTACTCGAGTGATGCAGCGAAAAAGCAAGGCGAAATTTTGCGCTACGCAACCACGTTCCGTTTTGACGGATCTGATTTGATGCCAGGCAAAATTGGGGCAGGTTCATTTTGGACAGGTATGGTCGACTTCACTGGCGGTAAAGACGCTAAAGAAGTGGCGACCGACATCCAGAAAACTTGGGATGCTTTGAAATAATGTGTTTGGGCGTCTAGGGGAGTTTTACTTAGGCGCCCTTTTTTGAGTTACCTATGCAAATGACTGTGACAGTCATTTATGCGCTAGATGTATTTTTTGGAGATTCTATGGGCCAGCTCGCTTCCGCGTTAGTGACCATGTTCTTAGGGGTATTAGGGTGCGCCGTGTATTTTTACGGCTCAAACATGCTATTGGATAAAATATTCCCGACGAAAAACCGTCCTGCACAGCAAGTGGCTAGCAATTTACGTATTGCTAATCGTATCCGTCCTTGGTTGTTCTTGGGCCCCGCTGTCTTGTTGTTGACGTTCTACCTTTTTTATCCCGTATTGGATTCTATTCGTTTGTCTTTCTTCGACCGCAGAGGCGAGGAATTTGTTGGCTTGTCTAACTATGTATGGCTTTTTGGCAGTGACGAATTTTTTGAATCGTTCCGCAACAACATGCTTTGGCTTGTTTTTGTGCCGACTGCCGCGACCTTTTTAGGACTGGTGATTGCGACCATGACCGACCGAATTTGGTGGGGCAATATAGCAAAAAGTTTGATTTTCATGCCAATGGCCATCTCTTTCATTGGCGCTTCGGTAATTTGGAAGTTTATTTATGACTTTCGCAGTGGTGACACGCAAATTGGCCTTTTAAACGCGGTTGTGGTGTTTTTTGGTGGAGAAGCGCAAAACTGGATTACGATTCCTTTCTGGAACAATTTCTTTTTGATGATCATTTTGGTGTGGATCCAAACGGGTTTTGCCATGGTCATTTTGTCTGCTGCATTACGTGGTATTCCAGATGAAACCATTGAGGCCGCGGTATTGGATGGCGCAAATGGTTTACAAATCTTCTTTAAAATTATGGTGCCTCAAATTTGGGGAACGATAGCCGTCGTATGGACGACCATTACCATTCTGGTATTGAAAGTATTTGATATTGTATTGGCCATGACCAACGGCCAATGGAACACTCAGGTATTGGCGAACCAGATGTTTGACTGGATGTTCCGTGGTGGCGGTGACTTTGGTCGTGGTGCTGTAGTGGCGATTGTTATCATGGTATTGGTTATCCCGATTATGATTTGGAATATTAAGCGTGCAAACGCAGAAATGGAGGGCCGTTAATCATGATTACATCTTCTAAACGGTCACCATTAACCTATCTAGTTCATGCTACAGTGTTGTTTTTAGTGGTTATTTGGACAATACCGACCGCGGGTCTTTTTGTGTCGTCTATCCGTGATAAGGACCAGTTATCTGTGTCTGGCTGGTGGACCTCGCTGTCTACTTCTGAGCAGCAGCTTGTTGCTCGAGCTGATGATCCTAGTAAGCAGGTTCAAGTAGGCGATAAATTTGTTATTCAGGGAAACCTATTTGAAGGTGATCCTGGTATTGTCACCATGTTTGGTTTTAGCTCGTTAAAGCCATCAGCCTTCACCGCAGGGTCAGTAGCAACACTAAGAAATGAGCAGACTCTGCAAATAATGGAAAATGGTGACTATGTGCTTTCTTCCCCAACGGAATGGAAAGGCTCACGTGGTCAGCGTATTTTTTATACAGCCGAAATTCCGCCTCGCTTTACCTTAGACAACTATCGTGAAGTTTTGGGTACAGAGGGTTTGGGTAAGTCGTTTTTGAATTCTTTGACAGTGACGATTCCTGCTACCATCATCCCTATCTTGGTGGCCGCTTTTGCCGCTTATGCCTTGGCTTGGATGCGCTTTCCTGGTCGTGCCTTGTTGGTGGCCGCGGTGGTAGGTTTGCTGGTGGTACCGCTACAAATGTCATTGATTCCGTTACTGAAAAGTTACAATTTGATTGGTGAATTCTTTGGTGTAGGCTCGAAAACGTACGTGGGGATTTGGTTAGCTCATACTGGCTTTGGTTTGCCGCTAGCCATCTATCTGCTACGTAACTACATTGCGGGTTTGCCGAGAGAAATTATCGAATCAGCGCGTGTCGATGGTGCGTCCGACTTTGATATTTTCCGCAAAATTGTTTTGCCATTGTCGTTTCCAGCGCTTGCGTCGTTCGCTATTTTCCAATTTCTGTGGGTATGGAACGATTTGTTGATTGCCATGGTATTTCTTGGAAATAACGCTGATCAGTTGGTGTTGACAGGTCAGCTACGTGAGCTACTGGGTTCTCGTGGTGGTAACTGGGAAATTCTGACCGCGTCAGCTTTTATTACCATTATTGTACCTTTGTGTGTCTTCTTCAGTCTGCAGCGTTTTCTCGTGCGCGGTTTGTTGGCAGGCTCTGTAAAATAACATCACCTAAGCGAGTGGGTTGAGCTTGGCTCCTCACTCAAGGTAACTTTTTAGATTGAGGCAATTAAATCATGGCAGATGTTAAGTTAACCCATGTTAAGAAAATCTATTCAAATAAAGTAGAAGTATTAAAAGACATAAACCTAGACATCAAAAAAGGCGAGTTTATTGTCTTTGTTGGGCCCTCTGGTTGTGGCAAATCGACGTTATTGCGCATGATATCTGGCCTGGAAGATATTTCAGCAGGCACTTTAGAAATTGATGGGCATGTTGTGAACGATATTCCACCCGCATTGCGTGGTATTGCTATGGTGTTTCAAAGCTACGCTTTGTACCCACACATGACGGTTTATGACAACATGGCATTCAGTTTACAGATTGCCAAAGAAAGTAAAGAAGACATCGACAAGCAAGTGCGTAAAGCGGCGGAAATGCTGCAGTTAACGCCTTATTTAGATCGTTTGCCAAAAGCCTTGTCTGGTGGCCAGCGTCAGCGTGTTGCGATTGGTCGAGCGATCGTTCGCCGCCCTAAAGTGTTCTTGTTTGATGAGCCTTTGTCTAACTTGGATGCGGCGTTGCGTGTGGCGACACGGATGGAGATTGCTAATCTTAAAGACAGTATGCCTGATTCAACTATGATTTACGTTACTCATGATCAGGTTGAAGCAATGACTCTTGCGGACCGCATTGTTCTTTTATCTGCGGGTCATATTGAGCAGGTTGGTTCACCACTGGACTTGTACGAGCATCCAGATAACGTGTTTGTGGCGAAATTTATCGGTTCGCCTGCTATGAACATAGTACCTTGCCAGATTGAACAGGCTGGTGATCGAACTCGAGTCGCTTTGTCTTCAACAGTGACAGTGGAAACGCCTATTCGTACCGAGGAAAATCAACAGTCAAAAGCCGCATTTTTCGGTATCCGTCCGGAAGACATGGTCGTTGTGGATTCTCAGGAAAAAGCCTTTTTATCTGGTGAAGTGGCTTTTGTGGAAGCGCTAGGTGAAGCGACCTTGTTGTATGTGCAGGTGCCTGGTTGCGACGACATGGTGATTGCTAAACAGATTGGTACCCTAAAAACAAAACGTGGTGATACCGTGCATTTGTCTGCCGCGCCAGAAAAAATGCATTTGTTTGATGAAAATGAGCAATCTTATACGCGTAAAGCGTAATATTGATCGATTACTAAGATAAGGCAACACCTTGGTGTTGCCTTGTGTTTTATTTGTTTTGGAGAGTCTTGATGACAACCAATCTGAATTGGTGGAAAGGTGGGATTATTTATCAAATTTACCCACGCAGTTTTATGGATGCGAGTGGCGATGGTGTCGGTGATCTAGCCGGTATTACCAGCAAACTCGATTATGTTGCTTCGTTGGGTGTGGATGGTATTTGGCTTTCGCCTATTTTTACGTCACCTATGAAAGACTTTGGTTATGACGTATCTGATTACCGTGATATTGATCCTATGTTTGGTTCTTTGGCCGATTTTAAAGCATTGGTGGCGCGGTCTCATGAGTTGGGCCTGAAAGTGATGATTGATCAGGTCATCAGTCATTCTGCTGATGTGCATCCTTGGTTTGAAGAAAGTCGTCAAGATAAGACCAACCCCAAAGCGGATTGGTATGTATGGGCCGATCCTAAGCCAGATGGTTCTCCGCCGAATAATTGGTTGTCTATTTTTGGTGGTAGCGCATGGAAATGGGATAGCCGTCGTTTGCAGTATTATCTGCATAACTTCCTAGAGTCTCAGCCGGATTTTAACTTCCATAACCCAGAAGTTCGTCAGGCACATTTAGACAACATGCGTTTCTGGTTGGAGTTGGGTGTCGATGGTTTCCGTTTGGATACAGTGAATTTCTACTTCCATAGTGAAGGCTTAGAAGATAATCCGCCTGTACCTGCTGGTGAACCTAAGACTATGGGGGCGCCTCACGATAATCCTTATACTTACCAACGCCATGTTTATGATTTGAGTCGTCCTGAGAACTTAGATTTTCTAAAAGACATGCGTGCCATGATGGATAAATATCCAGGTACGACGGCGGTGGGTGAAATTGGCGACGATTTCCCGTTGAAACGCATGGCGGAATATACGTCGGGCGGCGATAAGCTGCACATGGCGTATACGTTTGATTTTCTAAACACGCCTCACTCACCGGATTATATTCGTGATGTGCTAAAGAACATGCAAGAAATTGTGGGTGATGGCTGGCCATGCTGGGCCCTGTCAAACCATGATGTAGTGCGTTCGCGTACTCGTTGGGGCGCAGACGAAGACGCTGAAGCGTATCCTTTGATTGCGTTAGCCTTGATTTTGTCGCTGCGTGGTAGCGTTTGCCTATATCAAGGTGAAGAGCTAGGTTTGCCTGAAGCTGACGTGCCGTTCGAGCGCATTCAAGACCCTTACGGCATTCCTTTATGGCCTGTTTTCAAAGGCCGTGATGGCTGCCGTACGCCCATGGTGTGGGATGATTCTGCCTTAGGTGGTTTCTCAACGGTTGAGCCTTGGTTACCGGTTGATGCGAAACATTTGCCACTGAGTGTTGCGGTGCAAGAAGCCAATCCAGACGCTCTATTGCATAAAGTGCGTCAGTTGATTCATTGGCGTCAAAAGCAGCCTGCTTTAGTGAATGGCGAGCTGTCACAATGCGATTTGGGTAATGGACAATTAATTGGCTTGGTGCGTGAATACCAAGGTGAGCGTTTGTTAGTGGTGATCAATATGACGAATACGTCACAATCCGCCACGCTGAACGACACGGTATCTGTGCTTGATGGTCATGGATTTACCTCTACATTAGAAGGTAAGACACTGACGTTACCTGCGTATCAAGCGTTCTACGCGACTTTGTCTTAACGCGCGAGCGTATTAGGTCGTGGCGTAAAGTACGAATTGAGCCTTAGATAAGCCGGTTTGCGTTCTGCGTAAATCGGCTTGTTTTTCTCTGCTTTATTTGAGTAATAAGTAGGTTGGTATGACAAAAAACATAAAAAAACTGACTTTAAAAGACGTCGCAGAGCGCTTAGGTGTTTCCACTGCCACCATCTCTAATGCGTTTAACCGGCCTGATCAGTTATCGGCCAGTTTGCGTGAAAACATTCTTAGTGAATGTGAAAAGATGGGCTATTTTGGCCCCAACGCCGCCGCTCGCAGCTTACGTACGGGTCGAACGGGCATCGTGGGTATCGTATTATCCGATGATTTGAGCTACAGCTTAACCGACCCCGTTGCCAATCAGTTTTTGAAAGGCATGGCGGAAGTATTTGAAGCGAACGAATACAATATGTTGTTGCTGTCCTCTGATCAAGTTGAACAAGATGCCCAGAGGCGCATGCAATCTTCTATGGTCGATGGTTTTATTGTTTACGGTCATAAGCCACAACAATGCATTAACGCTCCTTGGCTGATGCCAAATAAAAACATCATTACGGTAGACAGTTTTATACCGGGCACCACCTCAGTCAACGTAGAAAATCACAGTGGCGCCTATCGAGTGGCTTGCCATGCTTTGCAACATAAGCCGGAGGCTGTTGCTATTTTAGGCTTAAGTTTATTGGCGACCGATCGAGTGTGCCGGATACGCGAAGATGAATTATTTGACCGTGCCGCGTCGATTTCCATTCAACGTTTGTATGGGTATTTTCAAGCACTGGAAGAGCACAATGTCGCCATTACGTCTGAATACATTTGGAATATTCCTGAAAACAATCATAAACAAGCTTATCAAGCGGCCCGTGAAGCATTGAGTATGTCAAATCGACCGACGCTCTTGTTGTGCATGAGTGATTGTATTGCGATTGCCGCAGTGCAAGCGGCCTTGCATATGGGGCTGAGAGTGCCAGAAGATCTTCATGTCGTAGGATTTGACGGTATTGCAGAGAGTGCGAATTTTCACCCTTCCATTACCACGATTCATCAGCAAACCGTGGAGAAAGGGCGTATTGCTGCAGAAGTCTTCTTAGGGCTTCGGGAAGCCAAAGATGTTATTTTAGACACAGACCTTATTATCCGTGAAAGCTGCCCTTCTATCGTAGAAATCAATTAGGCGGCCGTTCATTTAGACCTCTTTTGATTGAGCCACTATACCCAGTATGCAGAAATATTCGCGTCTGGGTCCATATGATAAGCAATTTGGGCTTGCAGTAGCTCGGCTGAAGACAGCGCGTCAGTCAGTGCATGGTGCGCCTTGTAACGGGGCAGTCCATATCGCTGACGACACGCGTCTAAGCGCAGTGAAAGCGGTCTTCCAAAGCGCTTCCACCAGGGTTTAAAGGTCACTTGACGTTCAATATCCATGGTATCCAGCACCGGAAAATACAGCGGAAAGCCATAAATTTTTAATGCGGCTTCTAAGAGAAACTGTCGCTCTATAGAAACGCAATGCACGACGACAACCTGTCCCGCTAATGCGTCTAATATGTCATCTAATATGGCATGTAAGCGCGGTGCCCGAGCCAATTCTGTGTGTGTGATTTCGTGGATCGTGACCGATTCTGCGTTGAGTGAGCAGACAGGTTTGGCTATCCAATATTTGGCGCCATTGCAACGAATGGTTTTGTGGTTCAAAGGAATTAACCCCAGGCTGATGATTTCATCTTTGCTCGGATCGAGACCTGTGGTCTCTAAGTCAAGAGAGAGCAGGGGGGTGTCTTTCAAGGGGGTGTCAGGACTGATGATGCCCGCTTCGTAATAGCGCTTTAACGGCCCTTCAGGGGCGTCTAATGCCCACTGTGCAAACATCGCCTGCCAATCTTGCACTTCGTTTTGTTTGTTTTTGGACAATGGCATTAGCTGCGTTTCCCTGCGTAGCGAAATTTAATAAACTCTTGCTGGCGCGATACTATGTCAAAAGCATCCCGCAGATGGCGCTTTTCAAAAGAAGACAAATTCTCAGGATTGACGTGGTTGTTCGGCTCTTTGCCGGCTTCGATTTGTTCTTTTTGATTTTTAATTCGCACCATACCTATCATTTCAAGTGCAAGAGCTAGATCTTTTGCTCGACCGTCGGGCAATAATCCCGCCGCTTCGATGTCTTCAATCCGCTCCAAGGTATTTAGACTGTTACTGCCGCAGGCGAGCGCGTGGACACGAACAATGTCAATGATAGGGGCTATGCCTCTTTCTTTTAGATTAAAAGTGCGCGATTGCTTGCCTTCACCGTCTAGAACAAACTGGCGGAAAAAGCCCAGTGGCGGTTTACGTTGGTTAGCGTTGCGCGCCATGAAGGTTAAAAAGCCAGAGTGTTGCTGGGCTTCACGACGGATATGTTGATTCAGCTGCGCGGCCAGGGTTTTGTCGCCATAGACGCCGCGTAGATCAAAGAAAATAGACAAGCGCAGCAAGGCGTCGGCTTTGGGCTTCTGAATCCACCCGCTGAAGTTCTCTTTCCAAACGCGTAGCGGCTGACGCCACTGGGTGTTTGACGCCATTATGTCCCCAGGACACAGCTCGTAGCCACACAGATCAAGGTTTTTACAGACCCAATGGCTTAACAGTTTGAAATACTCACCGTGTTGTTCTTCATTGTATTTATTGCTCAAGATAATGGCATTGTCTTGGTCTGTCTTAATGGTTTGCTCTTCTCTGGCTTGGGAGCCTAAAGCGATAAAGCAATAAGGCACTGGCGGTGGGCCGAACTTCTCTTCAGCCAGTTGCAAGAGTCGTTTCACAAAGGCTGTGCCAATATGAGACATGGCGTTGCCAATCATTTGCGTATTGGCATCGGCGACGACCAGTTGTGTAAAAGTATGTGTCATTTTACGACTGATCGCCTGCAACCCTTCGATGTCGCTTTGTTTGTAAATATCACTGATGAGATAGATACTGCCGTGGCTTTCTTTTTGTATCAGATCACCTGAGCTGACGACCCCAATGGGGCGACCATTTTTCACAATCGGAATATGGTGAACATTACGTTCCATCATTTTCAACACGGCTTCAGAGGCGTAGTCACCGCTGTCCATCACGACAGGGTTTCGTGTCATGATGTCTGAAATTGGTGTGTCGTAGGCAAGCCCTTCCGCAACGGCTCGAGTACGTAGATCTCGGTCGGTGACGATACCAATCAGTTCTTCTTGATCGGTAATTAATAAGCTAGACACTTTATGCTCTGCCATGACCTGGGCGGCGCTGCGAATGCTGGCGGTGATGTCTGCACTGATAGGAGGGCGTCTTAATAAACTGATCACTGGGCAGGTCATAAGCGACACATCCGAACTCTGGGCGTCCATCGCGGTGCGCAAACGCACTTCCCGTGTGAGTTCAAAAAAGTCCGAAAAGTTGTCATTCTCTTCGTACAGTTTTAGAAACCAACGGGCCGGAATGCAGTACAAAAGACTGTCTTCAATGGTGCGCATGGATTGTGATGACTTGCCACCACGTAACAGAGAAAAGTAACCAAACAGTTCTCCTTCATTCATCCGGCGAATTAATTTACCTTCCTTGCTAAGCACTTCAACGGCGCCGCTGCGGATAAAGAAAAGCGTGTTATTGAGCGCGCTGGGGGCAATGACCCATTCCTCAGAGCGGGCGTATCGCACTTCAATATCGCGAACCATATCGCTCAGCTGCGGGTCATCAGCAATCTCATAAAAGGGCGAATGCTGACACAGTGCTTCGAGTATTTCGGTTAATTCGACATCCATCGTATTTGTCCTGTTGTTCGTCGCGATTATTGAAGTAGCGGCGTGAAGAGCGTGATAACTCCGATGATAAGAAAAAGCAAACAGGCTAATTTTCGCGTTAAGTCTGCGTTAATTTTACCCATTAGCCAGTTGCCCGCAAACACCACAGGCACGTTGGCCAACATCATGCCTACGGTTGAGCCAATCAGCACCATCCATACACTACCATAATGAGCGCCTAACAAAACGGTTGCGACTTGTGTCTTGTCGCCAATCTCAGCCAAAAAGAAGAGAACAAAAGTCGCACCAAAGGCACCGTATTTGAGCATTTTATTGTCTTCGCTGTCGTCTTTATCTGGAATAAGTAACCATAATCCAACAAGAATAAAGCTGATCCCCACCACCCAACTTAGCGCACTTTCTGGAAGCCAGTTAGCGACTTCGACCCCAAGCCACGCAGAAATCGCATGATTGAGCAAAGTGGCAATAAGAATACCAAACACAATGGCGGTTTTAGAGGCAAAACGGGTAGCAAGAAACAAAGCAAGTAGCTGGGTTTTGTCACCCATTTCGGCTAAAGCAACGGTAAGAGTAGAAGTAAGCAAGGCTTCCATATGAGATATCCTAGGTGGGCAATTAAACAAAAGACAATAGACCTGTGCCCACCAGAGCCAAGTTATTGTCTTAAGTCTCATCAATCCTAGCGACTTACGTCAGATTAGGACTTCTTTGCCACGAGCGTGAGGCTCGATTATGTTGACGAAGAATCTTCACGTTTCTCAAGGCATAGAGTGCCAAAGTGTTTAACGCAAAGAAGATTACTCCCCTAAGAGGACCGCGATGGTAAAAGATCAACCCCAAAAAAGCAATGCCGATGACTTTCGTCATCGGCATTGTGGATAGTAAAACGGCGTTTTACAGACGTTTACTTATATAAATGCATGTCACTGTGTAAGCCTTTCCACAAGCTTACGCACATGATGAGCATCAATAAGGTGAAAGGCAGACCAATGGTGATCGCAGCGGCTTGAATCGCCCCTAGTGCCTCAGAGCCACCACCGATCAGGAGTGCAATAGCAATGATGCCTTCTAATACGGCCCAGAAAACACGCTGAATCATAGGTGCATCGGTTTTACCACCGGCTGTAATACCGTCAATGACTAAAGAGCCAGAGTCAGACGAGGTAACGAAAAAGATTAACACCAATACAATACCGACAAACGAAGTGATTCCGGTAAGCGGTAGTTGAGCAAACATCTGGAACATAGCTAATGACGAATCGCCAATGCCATTTGCCAGTTCGCCAACGCCTGTTTCTACTTGCTCAAGCGCAGAACCGCCAAAAATAGCCATCCACACAAGAGACACCGCGGTGGGTACTAACAAGACCGCAATAATGAACTCACGAACAGTACGACCACGGGAGACGCGTGCGATAAACATACCGACAAAAGGAGACCAAGAAATCCACCAAGCCCAATAGAACACAGTCCAGCCATGGTAAAAGGTTTCGTCCTCACGACCGATCCAGTTACTAAGAGGAATAATATTTTCTACGTAGTTTAGGAAATAAGAACCAACGGCTGCGAAAATGGCACCAGTGTGACCGACAATAACAATGAAGATCGCCAAACCGGCGGCGATAATCATGTTGATACTAGAAAGCAGCTTAACCCCGCCTTCTAAGCCACGGGCAACAGAAATAATAGCCACGGCGGTTACGCCGACAATAACCAGAATTTGTGTGGTGAGCGTATTCGGAATGTCGAATAGAAAATGTAACCCACCAGCGGCCTGTAGGGCACCAAACCCGAGCGAGGTTGCAAGACCAAAGATGGTTGCGATCACAGCGATCACATCAATCACATGGCCAATGGCTCCCCATACTTTTTCACCAAATAGTGGATAAAAAGCAGAGCGTATGGTCAGTGGTAATCCTTTGTTATAGGCAAAGAAAGCCAAAGACAGACCGACTACCGCGTAAATCGCCCAAGGGTGTAGACCCCAATGGAACATAGTGGCGCCCATGGCGAGATCTTTTGCTTCTGGTGTGTTTTTCACCACATCAAACGGCGTACCGTACCAGCCAGTGTAATAAGCAACAGGCTCAGCCACACTCCAGAACATTAGACCGATACCCATACCAGCTGCAAACAGCATGGAAAACCAGGATATGGTCGAATGTTCTGCTTTGGCTTCGGTACCACCAAGTCGGATTTTACCCAATGGCATGGCAATCAACACTAAACAAAAAAGCACGAAGATGTTGCCGGCAACCATGAAAAACCAATCGAAATTGCTAATCGACCAATTTTTGGCGCCGGACAGCACAGAGCTCGCGTCGGATGGAAACAATATACTGCCGATAATGAAGGCGAAAATTAACACCGCACTGGTACTGAATACCGGATTGAGTACATCAAGACCAAGAAACTGAATGTTGTCTTGTCCTACTTTGTACGAGGTGTTGTACTCTGCCCGACCTTTGTCTGGGACCTTATTACTCATAAACATTCTCCCGAATTAGTAACATTCTTTTCATATTCAAAGTGTTTTTAATCTGTATTCACGGTAGATCTTTAGTCGATGAAGGCTAGAGTGAGTCTTTTTTGCACAATCTCACCACCGTACCTTAAAAGAACGGGGGATTTCGTATTGTTCTTAACACGACATCTTATGTTCTTTTTTTGCTGTATCGGCTTAATGACTCGAAGCAAATGTTTGTCGTCAAATCTTCATCGTCAGCGATTTTCAGTTATGATAAAACTAAAAAAGGCCATCGAAGGACGGCCTTTTTTAGTTCAAACACCCGACAAGGGTACATCAATTTGATTAGTTGTCAAATTATCGTCAATAAAACGCCAGTAAAAATAGACGTTTAGGGAAGAAAGAGTTCGAGCAATTCATTGAGAAACAGCTTGCCCTTTTCGGAGGTTTTAACACGTTGATTTTGCCATTCGGTCTTATCCAATAGGTCTTGCTGCAACGCCTTCTCGCAGGCTTTTATCAAGGAAGTTGGCACACTTTGATAGGTAAATCCTTCATAATCCTTTAAATCAAAGGTTTCGAATAAACGCAGGCGATTCATCATAAACTCAAGAGGTAAGTCTTCTTGCTCGATGGCCTCTTTGATGATTAAGGCTTCTGGCAGTGTGTTGAGATAGTGATTTGGGTGGCGAGTCTTTCGTGTACGAAATATTTCACCATTAACTAATGTGATCTTGCCGTGAGCGCCAGCACCTATCCCTATGTAATCGCCAAAACGCCAATAGTTAAGATTGTGTGCGGCGCGACGGTTCTCTTTTGAATTAGCTGACACTTCGTACTGAGCATAACCCTGTTTGGTTAGCAGCTCTTGTCCTGCGTCTTGAATGCCCCACAAGGTGTTGTCTTCAGGAAGCGTGGGTGGACGACGATAAAATTCCGTATTGGGTTCGATCGTCAGTTGATACCAAGATAAGTGTTCAGGGTTCAATTCGATGGCCAGTGACAAGTCTTCCAGTGCCATGTCTAGGCTTTGGTCTGGTAAACCGTGCATCAAATCTAGGTTAATGTTGTCAAAGCCAGCGGCTCTAGACTTATCCACAGCGTGTATGGCTTCTTCGCGGTTGTGGATTCTTCCTAGGGTTTTCAACAGGTTTGGCTGAAAACTTTGGATACCGATGGATAGACGATTAATGCCCGCTTGGCGAAAATGACGGAATTTTTCTTGTTCAAACGTCCCTGGATTGGCTTCCATGGTGATTTCGGCATTGTCAGCCCAAATCAGCTTTTCACGCAGTGCGTCCATTAAACGATAATAGAAGTCTTCGCTCATTAAGCTGGGGGTGCCGCCGCCAATAAAAGCCGTTTGAATTTTCCGTCCCGCCACATAAGGCAAGTCGGCGTCTAAATCTGCCAGAAGTTGCGCTAGATAAGCGTCTTCCGGCAGTTTGCCATTACTTTCGAAGCGATCCGCTTGATGGGAGTTAAAGTCGCAGTAAGGACATTTTCGCACGCACCAAGGTAAGTGAATGTACAAACTCAGTGGCGGTAATTGACGACTCAAAATGGGTTACCTTGCTGAGAAGGAGATTGTTGAAACGCGGCAAGCAGCTGTTTTAAGGCTTTCCCTCTGTGGCTGATTTGATTTTTTATTTCTTTTGGTAAGCTAGCGGCACTGCAAGCGCATTCCGGTACATAAAATATTGGATCATAACCAAAGCCTTCTTGGCCTTCTGTCGACGTTAAAATACGGCCTTCCCATACAC
>CAZBUC010000013.1:0-20337 GCA_964494965.1 uncultured Maribrevibacterium sp. | reverse complement strand
CTGTCTACCAAAGAACCAGTGCGGCATAGCTCTAGGTTAGGACTCCAGGTTAGGACTCCAGGTTAGGAATGCACCCCATACCGTCTGTATAGGGTGCATTAAGCCTTCAGGGTGATTTGGCTTAGTTCACGGATATTTGC
The DNA here is from genome assembly GCA_964494965.1 of uncultured Maribrevibacterium sp. GTDB lineage: Bacteria > Pseudomonadota > Gammaproteobacteria > Pseudomonadales > Marinomonadaceae > Marinomonas. Next base: position 20,197 of record CAZBUC010000013.1, on the reverse strand, counting down.
TTGTTCTTTTCTTGACCATTTTCTACGGCTTGGTTTGCGCTTAGGGCAAGCTCTTCAATGGTTTCTCCGTCTTCTGGGAAGACGGCAATGCCAATACAAAAATCCATCGGGTCTGAATTACCCTCTAATAAAGTGGCTTTTTCATCTTCTTTAGGATGAATGACATGGTTTAGCAGCGTTTTAGCGTCTTTCACACTGGTGTTAGGCAGTAACAGTAATAATTTATCAGGCTCGACTCGGGCCAATACGTCCGCTTCGCGAATTTTTTTGTAGATATAGCGAGCGGACGTTTGAATAGCAATATTGCGTGCTTCCATAGGAAGGGTATTTAAACGGTTTTGTGCGTCTAGGTGGATTTTTGCCATAGTCAATGGGGTGTATTGACGTTTGGCCAACCCCAGTTGTTTTTTGAAGTGAGTGATCGCGGCCCCTCTTGTGAGCAGCCCTGTTAGCTCGTCAAAAGTGGCTTGATTGCGCAAATGTTCTTCTAACGCTTTTTGATGGCTAATATCGACGACAAAGCCGACGATCTTTTTCACCTTACCGTTGGCATCTTTTGAATAGGTTTTTCCGTGCTCTTTTACCCACAAGTAACTTTGATCACTTCGTAAAATGCGATATTCCACTTCGTAGTGTTCTTGGTTGTGAGTGACATGTTCGTCGACTAAACGTGCCAGCCTCTTGACATCATCTGGGTGAACAATCTTATGCCATTCTTCCGTTGAATGGGGTGTTTTTTCAAGAGAGCAGTGCAGTAAGCTGGCAATCGATTTAGAGCAAGAGACCAGATCAGACTCGACTTCCCATATCCACAGTCCGGCGGATGACTCAGTTAATGCAAACTTGAGTAGGGTATTTTCAGCCGCAGCGAGATCCATGTGATCCGTATGATAAACACAGGCCAATACTGAATCTCCGATAGGCTTCATCTCAAGTTGCATATTGATTAGTTTATCGCCCACACGGATGAGGCTTTCACAACGGTCGATATGGCCATTTTGAATCTGCTCATTGAGGCTCGTCCAGTCTTTCAATGACATAGCATCTTCGCAAAGCGTGTCCCAAGTGTCTGCTGGCGTTGCATTAAAGTTTTCAAACAAGACTTCAAAGTTTCGGTTGTAAGCCAGTAGCTTCCCCGTGTGGCTTTCAATGATAAACGCTGGGGTTGGCATATATTTAAACGCTAACTCAAATGGGGGACTCATGGGCACGCTCCTTTAGGCTATTGATAGTTATTCAGGGGTGATCCACGTGACCTGATGGCTCGCCTGAGTATCTTCTGCCAGTATATTGCTTAAAATAGGTAAAAATTCCTCGGCTTCTTTTTCTAGAGTCCAAGGTGGATTAACGACAATCATACCGCTTCCGGCCATGCCGCGCTCTTTTTCTGTGTCTCTAATGCAAAGTTCGAGTAATAAAATATTGCGAATGCGTGTTGCCTTGATCGCTTTTAATAGTTCATTGGCCTGTTGACGATTTAATACTGGGTACCATATTGCGTAGGTTCCTTGTGGAAAACGCTGGTGGCCATCTTTTAACGCTTGAACGACGTGTTGATAGTCTTTTTTAACTTCATAGGGGGGATCCATCAAAACAAAGCCGCGTTTTTGAGGCGGTGGCAACATGGCTTTTACGGCTGCAAAGCCGTCTTCTTTTACGACATTGGCTTTGCGTTTATTAGGGAAAAGGGCAGCCAGCGTCGGATAGTCGTTAGGATGTAATTCACAAAGATGAAGTTTGTCTTTTTGACGAACGTAGTAGTCTACGATTTTAGGGCTGCCGGGGTAAAAATCCAGTGTATCTGTTGGATTCATGTCACGAACAATATCAAGAAGCGCTTCAATGGGTTCAGGTAGGCGTTTAGCGTCAAGCAACTTGGCAATGCCTGAATGGTACTCTTTGTTTTTTTGTGCTTGTTCTGATTTGAGTGAATACTGACCGATGCCAGCGTGTGTGTCTAAGTAAAAGAAAGGGGCGTCTTTTTTGATAAAATGACGACATATTTGACTAACGGTCAAGTGCTTTAATATATCAGCGTGGTTGCCTGCATGATAGATATGACGATAGCTGAGCATTAAGTAAGTTATCCTGTGATGAATGAAAAAGGCCGCTCGGCTTGTCTTTAGCTAAGCGGCCTTGATGTTGTTAGAAATTATTCGATTTGGCTAATGTCGCGCACAGCCCCTTTGTCTGCACTGGTTGCAAAGTGAGCATACACTTTTAACGCAGGGGACACTTTGCGTGGTCGATTTTCGATAGGCTTCCAAGCGTCTGCGCCTTTTGCATTCATGGCATCACGGCGTGTCTGTAACTCTTCATCGCTAAGTAAAACATTAATCGTGCGATTTGGGATGTCGATCAATATGCGGTCGCCATTTTCAACCAAGCCGATTGCCCCACCAGCAGCCGCTTCAGGTGAAACGTGGCCGATAGACAGACCCGATGTACCACCAGAGAATCGGCCATCCGTTAGTAGGGCGCACGCTTTGCCTAACCCTTTAGACTTGATGTAAGAGGTTGGGTACAGCATTTCTTGCATGCCTGGGCCGCCTTTAGGACCTTCGTATCGAACGATAACGATGTCACCCGCGACGACTTTATCGTCAAGAATGTTTTTCACCGCTTCATCTTGAGACTCCGTTACATGAGCACGACCTTCAAAAACAAGAATCGATTCGTCTACACCGGCACTTTTTACTACACAACCATCAACAGCGATGTTGCCATAAAGTACAGCTAAGCCACCTTCAAGGGAAAAAGCGTTTTCGATAGATCGAATACAACCTTCTGCACGATCACCATCCAGAGAAGGCCAGCGAGTAGATTGGCTGAAGGCTGTTTGCGTAGGGATGCCAGCAGGGCCTGCTTTATAGAACTCGATGATCTCGGGCGTTGGTGAACGCATAATATCCCAAGTCTCTAATGCTTCAAGCATGGTTTTCGAATGCACTGTGTGGCACTGGTTGTGTAAAATACCGGCCCGATCCAGTTCACCTAGTAGGCCAAATATGCCACCGGCACGGTGCACATCTTCAACGTGGTATTTCGGTGAGTTTGGCGCAACCTTGCAAAGCTGAGGCACCTTACGAGACAAACGATCGATGTCTTCCATTGTGAATTTAACGCCAGCTTCAAGGGCAATCGCCAATAAATGCAAGATAGTGTTGGTAGAGCCACCCATGGCAATGTCTAACGTCATAGCATTTTCAAAGGCTTCGAAGCTGGCAATAGAGCGCGGTGCCCAGTTTGCTTCATCATTTTCGTAGAAACGTTTAGTGATATCGACAATGCGACGCCCCGCTTCTAAAAATAAACGACGACGATCCGAGTGAGTGGCTAGAGTCGTGCCGTTACCTGGCAAGCTTAGGCCAAGCGCTTCAGTCAGGCAGTTCATTGAGTTCGCGGTAAACATGCCAGAACAAGAACCACAAGTTGGGCACGCTGAACGCTCGTATTCGGCCACTTTTTCATCGGATGCGGTTGAGTCTGCAGCGATAACCATGGCATCGACAAGGTCAAGTTTGTTCTCGGACAATTTGGTTTTGCCCGCTTCCATTGGACCGCCAGACACAAAAATAACAGGTATGTTTAGGCGCATAGCCGCCATGAGCATCCCAGGTGTGATTTTGTCGCAGTTGGAAATACACACCATAGCATCGGCGCAATGGGCGTTAACCATGTATTCAACAGAATCTGCGATTAGATCACGAGAGGGAAGGCTGTAAAGCATGCCGTCATGACCCATGGCGATACCGTCGTCGACCGCGATAGTGTTAAATTCTTTCGCTACACCGCCAGCGGCTTCAATTTCACGGGCAACCAGTTGGCCCATGTCTTTAAGATGTACATGACCTGGTACGAATTGAGTGAAAGAGTTGACTACGGCTATGATTGGCTTTTGGAAGTCGTCGTCTGTCATCCCAGTGGCGCGCCATAGTGCGCGTGCTCCGGCCATATTGCGGCCGGAAGTTGTCGTTTTGGAGCGATATATTGGCATTATTTTCCCCACAGTGTTTTGCATTTATAGTACCAGCCATGTTATCAAGATTATTGTCTGTGCCCAATGTCAATCTTTAGGTATTGTAGTAAATCAAGTCTCCGGTTTTTGAAATGGATTCGTTATGACAAAAAAAGCGTCTTTAGCACACGCCAATATTGCGGTGGCAAGGCAGCCAATTATCAATAGTCGTCTAGCGGTTATGGGCTACGAACTTCTTTACCGTAGTAGCGCGGCGGCAAATCAGGCGGATGTGTTTGATCCTGTTGGAGCAACGTCACAGGTGATTGCTGCCAGTCTCTTTGAGCTTGGTATGGATAACTTGGTCGGCTCCAATAAAGCTTTTATTAATTTTCCTAGGGAATATCTACTGAGTCCAAGCGGCGTTCCTATTAACAACGAGAACATTGTCATCGAAGTGTTAGAGGACGCAGGTTTTGATGGTGCTTTGCTCGCTTCTTTACGACGCCTCGTCAAGCTCGGCTGTACGATCGCGCTTGATGATTTTGTATTTGACAGTAAACTGATTCCTTTTGTGGAATTGGCCACCTATATCAAACTCGACATTCTTGCCCTTGGGCATGAGGGGTTCCATCAGCAAGTAGAGGCATTAAAAGGATTCGATACCATCATTATTGCTGAAAAAGTGGAAACCTGGGAAGACTATCAGTTCTGTCGGCTGCTAGGGGTCGATTATTACCAAGGCTATTTTTTTGAGCGACCAGAAGTGATGTCGAGTAAGTCCTCCAAGGTCAACAGCATGACTCTGTTGCAACTCATGTCATCCCTGTTGAACACCTCTTCGATTAGCGTGGATAGGTTAGAGCAAATCGTCAGTCAAGATGCCGGTTTGGTTCACAAGCTACTTCGTTATCTCAATTCACCGTTAACCGGTTTGGTGGCGTCCGTCGATTCAGTGCGCTTAGCCATTATGCTGATTGGTGTAGAGAGGCTAAAATGGCTGACCAATTTATTGCTTATGTCAGAGATGGTAGGAGATAGGCATGTGTTGCTGGAGCAGATCATGGTGCGCGCTAAACACACTGAGTTGCTTGCGGTGCATCGTGGTTACGACAATCAAGAAAAGTACTTCTTGGCGGGTATGCTGTCTATGATTGATGTTTGTACCGGTATGCGGTTAGACGATGTGTTGGCTGAGTTACCGCTGCCTAGTGAATACATTAATGCCATTGTTCACCGTACCGGTCGGGTAGGCAATGCTCTTGACTTGGTGGAGCTTTATGGCAACGGTCATACGATTAACAGTCAGCAAGATTTAGATGACCTCAAAAAGACCTACCTAGACGCGATTAAATGGACGGATGAGTTTTTGTTGGCAGTATAAGGCTTTTAAAGCTTGTGACTGGGTTGGGTTTCTATTTTGTCAGTCTTTCTTGTAATCCAATTCTTACAAGTCTGTCAGACTTTTCCGTTTGTTATGTGGTCAAATGCCTGATGAGGTCGGTTTTATTTCTATATTATTGATTCGTATAGGTTTTAGGGTTTTATTTGTTTTTTTAAGGGATTTGACTACACCCTGAAAGCTGTTAAATTAATAGACATCCAAACCAAGTTCACGGATGACAGCACATGATGTGCAAGGTTAAATGCTACGGATGGTGTTTAGGATCGAATTAGGATGTTCGCAAGCGAAGGATAGCTTATATGGATGTCGTGGTTAGATGGATTGCACCATGTGTGGGATAGTTTGGATGCTTAAGGATGAGGCAAACAGTGATGTTCTACTCACCGGAAGAGTTGCTTAACAGGATGTGAGCAAAAAGTAGGGTGGCCATGGCCACCCTTTTTTTGTTTAAAAAATCAGTGAATGTACTGTTTTTTTTTAGACATAAAAAAAGCGACACAGTGCCGCTTTTTTACTGTCCTATCCCGCTTTAAGCGATATTAACGCTCTAAGTGTTCTAGTTTATCTTCAACACCATCCCACTGGGCGGCATCCGCCAGAGCATCTTTCTTTTCAGTAATGTTCGGCCATATCAATGACAAGTCTCTGTTCAACTCAACAAACACTTCTTGATCTTCAGGTAACTCATCCTCAGAGAAAATGGCGTTGGCTGGGCATTCTGGTTCGCACAAAGCGCAGTCGATACACTCGTCAGGATTGATGGCTAAGAAGTTTGGTCCTTCGTAGAAACAGTCAACAGGACAAACTTCAACACAGTCTGTGTATTTACAACGAATGCAGTTATCGGTAACGATGAAAGCCATTCGACTTCTCCTTACAAGCTATAAAAAGTGATTGCGCGCTATTTTAGAGGTATAGACTATTTCGCGGCAAGCAACAATCGTAAATAGTCTACATTTATCTGCTATTAGCTTATGCCGACAGCAGCATATACTCGTTACAGTTGGGATTTTAGTTTGTAGAGCATATTCATCGCCTCTAGTGGTGTCATATTGTCTAAATCGAGCGCCTCTATCGTGTGCTTGAGGGCATTTTGTTCTGCTTGAAGAAAGAGATCGGCTTGCTGAGGTGGATAAACACTGGATTTTTCTTCAACCGCGCTTTTTTTCGTTTTGCTTTTAATGTCAGTGTGCGGGACCTTGATTTCAATGCCTGTTACGACTTCCAGTTCTTTAAGTTTGTGCTTTGCATGCCCAATCACTTCTCTAGGTACGCCAGCTAATTGTGCCACTTGCAATCCATAGGACTGACTCGCTGGCCCTTCATGTACCTTGTGTAAGAAGACAATGTCATCTTCGTATTCGGTGGCCGTTAAATGAACGTTGGCGGCGTTTTCTAATTGATCTGCAAGGGTCGTGAGTTCAAAGTAATGAGTAGCAAATAGGACATAGCACTTCAGTTCTTTGGCGAGGTAATCTACCGCCGCCCAAGCAAGGGAGAGGCCGTCAAAGGTGCTGGTGCCGCGTCCTACTTCGTCCATTAGAACTAAGCTGTTTTGGCTGGCATTGTTTAAAATGTTAGCCGTTTCTGTCATTTCCACCATGAAAGTAGATCGACCACCTGCAAGGTCGTCTGATGAGCCCATTCGAGTAAAAATTCGATCAACCACTGAGATGGAAGCCGATTCCGCTGGTACAAAGCAGCCGGTATGCGCCAATAAGGTGATCAGAGCAGTTTGGCGCATGTAAGTTGATTTACCACCCATGTTAGGTCCAGTGATCATCAACAAAGAGCGCTTGCTATTAAGATCAAGATCGTTGGGTACAAAGGGTTCCGATATTACCGATTCCACAACAGGATGTCGGCCGCCGATGATCTGGATCCCGTCACCATGGTGCAGTTTTGGGCAAGTGAGATTGAGAGCGTCCGCTCGCTCGGCAAAATTATGTAAAACGTCTAGTTGTGCAAGCGCTTGGCTGGTGGTCTGTAATTCGCTCAGAACTTGGTTAAGTTGATCTAACAAGGATTCATAGAGTTCTTTTTCTCTTGCTAGCGACTTGGATTTTGCGCTTAAGGCCTTATCTTCAAAGGCTTTTAGTTCTGGAGTAATAAAGCGTTCAGCGTTTTTCAGGGTTTGACGACGAATGTATTCGACAGGCGCTTGGTCTGAATGCAGTCGACTGATCTCAATGTAATAACCATGAACACGGTTGAATCCCACTTTAAGCGAGCTAATGCCTGTGCGAGCTTTCTCACTGCGTTCCATTTCCGCCAAAAAGTCTGTCGCGTTGGTGGATAAGGCTAAAAGTTCGTCTAGCGCCTCATCATAACCTTTGGCAAAAATGCCGCCGTCTCGCACCACAGAGGGGGGATTTTCAACAAGGGCTTTCGTCAGTGTGTCTGTGATGTCGGGCTGAGCGATAATGCGTTGATTAAGATTGCTAAGGCGCTCTGCTTTGGCGCTAGCCAGTAACGCATTCATTTCGGGAACGGCTTCTAGGGCGAACCTTAGGCGTTGTAGGTCTCTAGGGCGAGCGGAACGTAACGCTACCCGTGATAAAATACGTTCTAAATCCCCGACTTTTTTTAACGGATTTCTGAGAAGTTCATAAGCCTGAGCCTGTTGCAGCTCGGTGACAACCTGTTGGCGGGCGTGGATTTCATTTAAGTCACGAACCGGTGTGTGTAGCCAGCGTTTTAGTAAACGACTTCCCATAGGAGATGCGCATTGGTCTAGTACTTCCACTAAGGTATTAGTAGTGCCACCGGTGAGGTTAATGTCGATTTCTAAGTTGCGGCGAGTGGCGCCATCGATCAAGACGGAATCGTCTCTGTGCTCAACTGTGATGGCTTGAATATGCGGTAAAGCGGAACGTTGGGTGTCTTTTGCGTATTGAAGCAATGCACCAGCAGACGCGATCGCTGCGGTGAGGGCTTCACAGCCGAATCCAGACAGATCTTTGGTGTTAAACTGCTGAATGAGTTGGCGGTAACTGGAATCATAGTCGAAATGCCATGGACCCAGTTCGCAGATGCCTTTTTCCAGTTTTAATGTGCTTCTGGCTGGAAAATCCTCTGAAATCAAGATTTCTCTCGGTGACAGGCGCTGTAGTTCACTAGAAAGGGCGTCGTGGCCATCCACTTCAAAGAGGCAAAAGCGGCCGCTGGCCATGTCCAAATAAGAGAAACCAAATACGTCAAGGCCTTTGCGTGATTGATGGGCCAGAGACAACAAAAGGTTTTCGCGTTTTTCCTCAAGGAAAGCTTCATCACTGATAGTACCTGGTGTCACAATGCGAGCGATTTGGCGTTCAACCGGTCCTTTGCTAGTGGCCGGATCGCCGGTTTGCTCTGCGATAACGACGGATTCTCCCATTCTCACTAAACGCGCAATGTAGTTTTCTGCTGCGTGAAAGGGAATGCCAGCCATAGGGATAGGCATGCCACCAGAATGTCCGCGCGCGGTTAGGGTGATATCAAGTAATTGAGCGGCACGTTTGGCGTCGTCGTAAAAAAGCTCGTAAAAGTCTCCCATGCGATAAAATAGCAGTTGATTTGGATGCTGAGACTTAAGGCCAAAATATTGGCGCATCATAGGCGTGTGATTATCTGCTGGTGTATTGCTCATGTAGGCTAGCTCGATTGTGATCCAAAAATTAGAGGGGTATTCTACGGGATATCTATCAGGTATTTAAGGGATAACGATAATGAATACAAGGCTTACATTGACCGATTTAGCGCAAGAAGTGGGCAACATATTACAGGCCAAAGGATATTTGTTGGTGACAGCGGAGTCTTGCACTGGTGGACTGATTGGTGCGGTTTGTACAGAGATTGCAGGCAGCTCGGCTTGGTTTTATGGTGGTGTCATTAGTTATGCCAATGAGGCAAAAATGCAAGGGCTTGCCGTGCAGGCAGAAACACTGTCAGATTTTGGTGCTGTGTCTGAACAAACGGTCAGAGAAATGTGCTCTGGTGCTTTGCAGTTTGGTGGTGATATTGCGGTTGCGGTAAGCGGTGTAGCTGGCCCAGCGGGTGGTTCGGTTGAAAAGCCAGTGGGTTGTGTCTATATAGGTTGGCAGTTGCGTGGTGAGCCAGCAAAAGTGGTGCGCCATCAGTTCCTAGGCGATCGCTGTCAGGTTCGTGAAATGACTGTTTTAGCTGCTTTGCAAGGGATAAAAACGCTGTTTTAAAGCGACAAATGAAATACTGTTTTTATATACAGTATTTTCTTGAGATTGGCGTAGAAAAACGCTAAAGTTACCACAACGACAATTAGTCACAACGAAAAGTAGCTACAAGGATTTCACTATGTCATCTATCGCAGACAACAAGAAAAAAGCGCTGGACGCGGCGCTGTCTCAAATTGAGCGCCAGTTTGGTAAAGGCGCCATCATGAAAATGGGTGAAGGCTCTAAGCTGGATATCGATACGGTATCAACGGGGTCATTAGGTTTGGATATAGCGTTAGGTGCCGGTGGCCTTCCTTATGGTCGTATTTGTGAAATCTACGGTCCAGAATCTTCTGGTAAAACAACGCTGACGTTAAGCGTGATTGCAGAGGCGCAAAAGCAAGGCAAAACATGCGCCTTCATTGATGCTGAGCATGCCTTAGATCCATCTTATGCGGAAAAATTAGGCGTTAATATTGCCGATCTTCTTATTTCCCAGCCAGATACGGGCGAGCAAGCGCTTGAGATTGTGGATATGCTGGTGCGCTCAAACAGTGTTGATGTGATCATTGTTGACTCAGTGGCCGCCCTCGTTCCTAAGTCTGAGATTGAAGGGGAAATGGGCAGCTCTTCAGTGGGTGTTCAGGCGCGTCTGTTGTCTCAGGCAATGCGTAAGCTAACGGGCTCTATTAAAAATGCAAACTGTCTTGTTATCTTCATCAACCAAATTCGTATGAAAATTGGTGTCATGTTTGGTTCTCCAGAAACAACAACGGGTGGTAACGCTCTTAAATTTTACTCTTCTGTTCGCTTGGATATTCGTCGAATTGGCTCTGTTAAGCAGGGCGACGAAGTGATTGGTAACGAAACCCGAGTGAAAGTGGTCAAAAATAAAATTGCACCTCCCTTTAAGCAAGCCGAATTTCAAATCATGTACGGTGCCGGTATTTATCGTATGGGGGAAGTCATTGATCTGGGTGTTAAGCAAGGGTTTGTTGATAAAGCAGGTGCTTGGTATGCCTACGGTGGTAGTAAAATAGGCCAAGGTAAAGCTAATGCTGCGCAATATTTGGCTGATAATCCAGAAATAGCGAAAGAGATTGAAGCTAAGATCCGTGAGGACTTATTGCCTAAAACACCGAAAACTGAAAAAAAGATCGGTGACCTTGATGTTGAAGCGGAAGAAAGTGAAGAACCACTCGATTTTTGATGGTAAAGCGTTAATCAATTGTTGAGAAAGAAAAGCAGGCTATGGCCTGCTTTTTTTGTTTTTGTTGTAAAATCGCTTAACTCTTGCTTTGATGAAGGTCTTGTTTTGATTTTTGCAGATAGAAGGTTGCGATAGCATGCTTATTTGGCAATGGGGATTAATTTTCTCGAGTGTTGTTTTATTCGTAATGCTTGCTTTTATGTTGACGCGTTATGTTTCATTAAAAAAATTGGCAGCAGATACGAATGTGATAAGTGATGACACTGCGAGTCAGAAGACATTCGACACGCAAAATTTTTCACCCGACGACAAAGCGCAATGGCTCTCTCTTCTGGAGCAACAGAAAAACATCTGCAGTCAGTTGCTTGCAGAGCTTTCTGCAAAAGACTTTTCAGGCCGTGCCTCTTTGTCATGCTGGGCTATCTTTTTAGAAATTGAAATACGCATTATAGAGCGATCTGTTCCCAATACCGAATTAGCGGCATTATTAGAAGCCTTTAAAAGTATTTTATACAAAGTAGATCGAGCAGAAGAAATCGATGGTTTACTGAAATCCCTAAAAGTGAATCAGTCCTTGCTAAGAGAGTTAAATAAAGTCATACAAAAAGCAGGCGACAAGGTGTTTGCTCAAGTGAGCATCACTTCTGATTTAAATAGACAGCTTGATAAATTACAAAGTCAGTTGGCAGTTGAGGTTCAACTTGACGAATCTCTTGCTCTCCTTAGAGCGGAGATGGCGAGTATGTATGAGTTTTTCGAGCGTTTAAAGCTGCATTTGGTAGATCTTAGAGAAGAAGGAGAGGACGAAGACGCACATTATATTAATGCTTTAGAGCAGTTTTTAGATGGGTCAGAACAGTCTGATTTCCTTCACTCAGTGCGTTCTGAATTAGACGATAAAATCATCGACCTTAAACAGTTAGCAGCCGATCAAAAATCCATTATTGAGGTATTAAAGGAAGAAGTGCGGAATGCAAAATTAGATACTGAAGGCGGCATTAAACACCTTGGAGAATACGATATATCGATTGCGCGCTTAGAAAAATCTTTACTTGAAAGTAGTCGAGTGGTTAAACGATTAGAGCAAAAATTACAAAATCTACAAGTTATTAAGCATAATTTGAAGATCGATGTTTCTAAGCGCGATGAAGCGCTAAAGCAGAAAAAGGCGTTACTGCAGAACAGCAAGAGCAGCGTTCAGTCTGTTGACATTCGAGATGTCTTTGATGAAGAGCGCGATGCGATGCAAAATATGGAAGACCTCTTGTATCAGGGGGATTTAACTGAAGAGACGGATGCTTTCTCAGCAGAACAAGCTTCGAAATTAAGTGCGTTGAGGCTTATGGTCAATGAATCTGAGCTTTACGTCGAAATGCTAGAGAATGATCTTGAAAAACAAAGACTCTTACGCGAAGAGCTGGAGAAAAAACTCAAGTCGCCAAGCGATGCCGATGTCCAAACCTCCTCAGTGGCACACAGTGAGTTAAACAGCCAAGACATGGAAGAGCTGGAAAACTTAAAAGAAATTAATGCCGAGCTCGAAGAAGAGCAAAAACGATTAACGTCAAAACTTCAAGACGCCCAAGATTTGTCACAAGACGCGACAGAGCTAGAGAAAAAAATCGCTGAGCTTGACGACAAGATTGCCTCGACACAAAAACAGTATATCGAAATGGAAGAGCGTTATTTAGCGGCCTTAATGGAAAAATAATCCCCAATTATTGATTGGAATTCAGGCTTGTTGCGATGATTCCATTGCGTATTTTATCTGCTCGAAATTAAACCCCCTATACTGAAGGTAGCGCGATTGCTTGGCTTTCTCTTTTGGATCTTTGCTCGCACCTTCTCCGAATTTCCGTTCCCTTGTTTGTTTAGCCAGTTCGAACCAGTCAATATCCGCGTTGGAAATGGCTTGTTTGGCGACCTCCGAGGTGATGCCTTTTTGTGACAGCTCTTGCAAAATTCGATAGGCGCCTAGGGATCTACTTATCTTGCTTCTTACAAAAATTTCAGCGAACCGTGCGTCGTTCAAATAGTTCATTTCTGTTAGCCGCTCAATCACATCTCTGATGTCGTCTTCAACATGTCCTCTGGTTTTTAATTTAGTAAAGAGTTCTTTGCTAGCGTGTTCCCTATAGCTTAAAAGGGACATGGCTTGATCAAACGTAGACAGGGTGGTGTGTGCCATTGTGATTCCTTAAAAAGTCATTTTTATGAGGGCTATTTTAGCAGTAAGAAATGGTTTTGACATTTTTGATGTATTAAACTTGTTTATTTAATTTTAGCAGATAAATATTCTTTAAATATACATAAAATAAGAGGATAAAACTGAATATCTTGTGTAAATATAGGCAAAATGACTTTTACTAACTTGGGGTGTTCTTTATGCGTGTTTGTGTACTTGGAGCGGGTGTTGTTGGGCTTACGTCAGCGTATTATTTGGCGAAAAAAGGCTTTCAAGTAACTGTGATTGACCGCCAACCGGGAGTAGGGCTAGAGACCAGTTTTGCTAATGCGGGACAGATTTCTCCTGGCTACTCTGCACCATGGGCTGCCCCTGGTGTGCCATTTAAAGCGATCAAATGGCTCATGCAGAAACACGCCCCATTGAAAATCAGCGCTGAGCCTGAAATCAAAAAGTTAGCATGGATGAGTAAAATGCTGGCCAATTGCACAGAGAAGGCCTACGACGTAAATAAGTCGCGTATGGTGGCCTTGGCAGAATACAGTCGAGATCAATTTATTCAGCTACGCAAAGATATCGGCATTAAATATGATGATGGCCAAGGTGGCTTGACGCAGTTATTCCGCAAAGACGAGCAAGTTGAAGCGTCTGAAAAAGACATTAAAGTACTGAAAGCGCTTAATGTTCCTCATCAAGTGCTCACGCCTGCACAGATTTTAGAGGTTGAGCCTGGGTTAGCACCAGTTATCGACAAGTTCAAAGGGGGGCTGCGTTTAACGGGTGACGAGACGGGCGATTGCTATCTGTTTTGTCTTTCTTTGAAAGAAACGTGTGAGTCATTGGGCGTTGAGTTTCAGTTTAACTCAAGTGTTAAGTCTTTGAGCGTTCAGGGCAAGAAAATCAATGGCGTAGTAACAGAACTTGGTTTGCAAGCGTTTGATACTGTTTTAGTGTGTTTGGGCAGTTATTCAAAAGAATTGTTAAAAGCTTGTGATATTGATATTCCTGTTTACCCAGTAAAAGGCTATTCGCTTACCGTGCCTATTTCTGATGCGAATTTTGCTCCTATCTCTACGGTGATGGATGAGACCTATAAAGTGGCGGTTACTCGATTGGGTGGTCGGATTCGAGCGGCGGGTACAGCTGAGCTAACGGGTTACAACCTAGATCTGCCTAAATCAAGAACAGAGACCATTACTCATGTTGTTAGCGATTTATTTAGTGCGGGTTGCCATTTGTCAGAAGCGGAGTATTGGACAGGGTTGCGTCCAATGACGCCAGATGGCACACCAGTAGTGGGAGCAAGTGGTGTGAATGGTCTGTACTTAAACACGGGGCATGGAACCTTAGGTTGGACAATGAGTTGTGGTTCAGCCGCAGTGATTGCCGATATTATGGCAGGCGATAAGGCGCAAATTAACGCGAATGATTTATCTTTTGAACGCTATAAAAAGTAAGGCTATCTAATGGCAAGACCACTCAAGGCAACAATAGATTTAAATGCCATTTTGCATAATTACCAATATGCAAAAAAACTTCATCCAACCTGCAAAGCCTTTGCCGTGGTGAAGAGTAATGCTTACGGTCATGGCGCGGTTAAAGTGGCGCAGCATCTTGATAAAGAGGCGGATGCTTTTGCTGTTGCAGCCATAGAGGAAGCCATGGCACTGCGTGAAGCCAATGTGGTTTCGCCGATTCTTTTATTAGAAGGGGTTTTCGAAGGTGATGAATGGTCGGTCTGTGAGCAGAACGATTTTTGGGTTGCCATGGAGAACACTCAGCAACTGGAAGGCTTCATCAGCAGTGGCGTAAAAATAGCAAAAATCTTCGTGAAGTTGGATTCTGGAATGCGTCGCCTCGGTGCCGATAAAGTGCTGGCGTGCGAATTGGTGAGCAAGCTAAGAGAGAGCGGGCGAGTAGGTGAAGTGTTACTGATGACGCATTTTGCTTGCGCTGACGATGTGTCTGACGGCATGACGATGACACAATTGTCTATTTTTGAGGACACCCGTCGTGAAATCGGTGAGATACAAGCGAGCGTTGCCAACTCAGCCGCGATCATGAAATGGGCGGTACCAGAAGGTGGGTGGATTCGTCCTGGCATCATGCTATATGGCATTTCGCCATTTGTCGGCCTGACGGGTAGAGACCTGGGCTTGAAACCGGCAATGACGTTGACCTCTAAAGTTATTTCTGTAAGAACGCTTGAGAAAGGCGAAAAAGTCGGTTACGGCTTGTCATACGAAGCACCTGAAAAGCATCAGTTAGCGACCATCGCTATTGGTTATGGTGATGGTTATGCGCGTCACACCTGTAATGGTGCGCCACTGCAAATCAATGGCATGGCCGCCGAATTGGCTGGTCGAGTGTCCATGGACATGATTACAGCCAAGTTCAAAGACACGTCTAACGTCCTTGAAATGGGGCAGACTGTTGTCTTGTGGGGAGAGAGTGTTCCGGTGGAAACAGTGGCAGATGCCGCGGGTACTATCGGTTATGAACTGGTTACTCGTATGACCTCTCGTCCTCGTTATTGTTATCAAGTAGACAGTGAAATAAAATAGCCATTCCTCTCAAGCCTCTTTTGGTCCCCAAAAGAGGCTTTCGTTTAAGAATTACACAAAATAAGCGTCAAATCACGACGGTTTCTTTTGAAAACACCTATCCTTTACGTGTACTATTTTGTGCCTTTTGTTGCATCGAATTAGTACGTCATTATCTGCTATTCACGCAATCCAATTCGTCCAGAATATAGAGAAAGAGACTCACCTAATTATGAAGAGTTCTGAGTTACGCCAATCATTTTTATCGTATTTTGAAAGTAAGCAGCATCAAATTGTTGATTCTAGTTCGCTCATTCCAGCTAATGACCCAACGTTATTGTTTACTAATGCGGGTATGGTTCAATTCAAAGATGTTTTCTTGGGGGATGACCTACGTCCTTACGCTCGTGCGACAACCTCCCAACGGTGTGTTCGGGCAGGTGGTAAACACAATGACTTGGAAAACGTCGGTTATACCGCGCGTCACCATACCTTTTTTGAAATGTTGGGTAACTTCAGCTTTGGCGATTATTTCAAAAAAGATGCGATTCATTACGCTTGGGAGTTTCTAACGGTCGTTTTAAAGCTACCAACCGAAAAGCTGTTGGTAACGGTTTATGCGGAAGACGACGAAGCTTTTGATATTTGGAATAAAGATATTGGCTTGCCAGTAGAAAAAATCATTCGTATTGGTGATAACAAAGGTGGTCGTTATCAGTCTGATAATTTCTGGGCAATGGGCGATACCGGTCCTTGTGGTCCTTGTTCGGAAGTGTTTTATGATCACGGTGAGCATATTTGGGGTGGGCCTCCAGGCTCTCCTGAAGAAGATGGCGACCGTTTCATTGAAATCTGGAACGTGGTTTTCATGCAGTTTAACCGTTCTGCCGATGGTCAAATGGCGCCTTTGCCGAAGCCGTCTGTCGATACCGGGATGGGGTTGGAGCGTATTGCAGCCATTTTGCAAGGCGTCCACAGTAATTATGAAATCGATTTGTTTCAAAATCTTATTAAAGCCGCGGCACAAGTGGTGGGTACTAAAGACCTGAGCACACAGTCTCTACGCGTCATCGCTGACCATATTCGTTCTTGTTCCTTCATGATTGTTGACGGTGTGATTCCATCCAATGAAGGTCGTGGTTATGTGTTGCGTCGTATTATTCGTCGCGCGATTCGTCACGGTAATAAACTAGGCCAAAAAGGCGTGTTTTTCCATAAGCTGGTCGACGCGCTTGATAGTGAAATGGGTGAGGCTTACCCAGAATTAACGAAATTAAAAGAGCGAGTGGCTTCTATTCTTTTAAAAGAAGAGGAGCAGTTTGCCAAAACCCTTGATCAAGGCATGAAGATTCTTGAAGAGGCGATTTCTGAGTTAGGCGATCAGAAAATTATTCCGGGTGAGACGGTCTTTAAGCTTTACGACACTTACGGTTTTCCAGCGGATTTGACCAACGATGTGGCGCGTGAAAATGATTTAGAAATAGACGAGGCTGGATTTGAAGTGGCAATGGACGCACAGCGTGCGCGTGCTCGTTCAGCCAGTAACTTCTCTATGGACATGTCAAGCGGCGTTAAGCTGGACTCTGTGACTGAGTTTACTGGGTACGAGAACCTAGACGGCGCGTGTATCGTAGAGATGATTCTGGTTGATGGTGCTCCTGTTGAGGCGATTGAAGCAGGTCAGGCTGCCGCTGTGATTTTGAAATCGACGCCTTTTTATGCGGAATCGGGTGGTCAGGTTGGCGATCAAGGTTGGTTACGTGGTACGGGCGCGTTTAAAGTGTCTAACACGACGAAGCAAGCAAAAGCGCATTTGCACCATGGTGAGCTAAAAGAAGGCCGTTTGGCGGTGGGTGATCAAGTGACTGGTGAAGTAGATCGTACTTTGCGTATGGCAACCACACTGAATCACTCAGCTACTCACTTAATGCACGAAGCCTTACGTCGTGTTCTGGGTGATCATGTTTCACAAAAAGGCTCCTTGGTAAATTCTGAGCGTTTGCGTTTTGACTTTTCGCATTTTGAAGGGGTTAGTGCGACGGAAATCGAACAAATTGAAGATATGGTAAATGAGCAAATTCGCTTAAATCGTCCAGTAGAAACCGACATCATGGATGTTGAGTCTGCAAAAGCGAAAGGCGCTATGGCCTTGTTTGGCGAGAAATATGACAGCGAAGTGCGTGTATTGACCATGGGGTCTGATTACTCAATCGAGTTGTGTGGTGGTACTCACGTAAGTCGTACAGGTGATATCGGTTTCTTTAAAATCATCACGGAAAGCGGTATTGCGGCGGGGGTTCGTCGTATTGAAGCGGTGACGGGTAAAGTGGCCATTGACACGACTCGCCAAACAGAAGCAGTTCTTGATGGTATCGCCAATCTTGTTAAAGGCAACAAAGACAGCGTCTTAGACAAAGTGGTTGCTTTGAACGATCACGCGCGCAGTTTGCAAAAAGAATTGGATGTACTGAAAGGCAAAATGGCGGCATTAGCGGGTGCTGATTTAGCCTCTCAAGCGGTGGACATTAATGGTGGTAAGTTGTTGGTCGCTCAGGTTGAAGTGGAAGATCCGAAAGCGTTACGTGACTTGCTAGATGAGCTGAAAAGTAAGCTTGAATCCGCTGTTATTTTATTGGCAGCGGTGAACGATGGCAAAGTCAGTTTGATTGCTGGCGTGACGAAAGAATTGACTAAAAATGTGAAAGCGGGCGATTTGATTAAGATGATTGCGCCTTTGGTGGATGGTAAGGGTGGCGGTCGTCCTGATATGGCTCAAGCGGGTGGTAATAATCCGGATGGCTTATCTGCGGCGCTGGCATTGGTGCCTGATTGGGTTGCTGAAAGAGTATAACTTGATTCGCTCTGTTTGAGCTTTGATTTGGGTAGTGAAGAATATGGCGTTGTTAGTTCAAAAATACGGTGGCACCTCGGTTGGTACAATAGAACGTATTGAGGCCGTTGCGGACCGAGTGTTGAAGCATAAGCAGCAAGGAGATGACATCGTTGTGGTGGTTTCTGCTATGAGTGGTGAAACCAATAGGCTGATCGAGCTTGCAAAGCAGGTTGATGCATCACCGAGCGCTCGAGAAATGGACGTGTTGTTATCCACGGGAGAGCAGGTGACCATTGCCTTATTGTCGATCGCTCTGATGAAACGTGGCCTTGACGCTCGTTCTTATACTGGTTCACAGATCCGTATTACCACTGACAGCGCTCATGGCAAGGCTCGAATTCAAAAAATCGATACTGAAGCAATGAGAGCGGATTTAGATGCAGGTCGTGTGATTGTTGCGGCTGGTTTTCAGGGGGCGGATGAATTTGGCAACATCACCACATTAGGTCGAGGCGGCTCTGACACCACAGGTGTTGCACTTGCCGCGGCGTTGAAGGCGGACGAATGTCAGATCTATACTGATGTAGATGGCGTTTACACAACCGATCCTCGTGTGGTGGACAGTGCTCGTCGCCTTGATAGAATTACGTTTGAAGAAATGCTTGAAATGGCCAGTCTTGGTTCCAAAGTGTTGCAAATTCGTTCTGTTGAGTTTGCTGGTAAATATCAAGTGCCGCTAAGGGTGCTGTCTAGTTTTGTGGAAGGTAATGGTACCTTGATAACAACTGAGGGGAGTAAAGGTATGGAGCAGCCAGCCGTTTCTGGAATTGCGTTTACAAGAGATGAAGCAAAGTTAACGTTGAAGAGAGTGCCTGATATTCCAGGTATTGCTTCGCGTATTCTTGGCCCTATCAGTGATGCCAATATTGAAGTGGATATGATCGTTCAAAACGTATCTGTAGATGGAACGACAGACTTTACGTTCACGGTTCATCGCAATGAATACGATCTTGCGTTGTCTACTTTGAACTCGATTGCAAAAGAGCTTGGTGCTGACGCTGTGCTCTCTGACGCTAAAATTGCTAAAGTGTCCATTGTTGGTGTTGGCATGCGCTCTCACGCAGGCGTTGCTAGCACTATGTTTAAAGCGCTTGCTGCGGAATCGATTAATATTCAGTTAATCTCAACCTCTGAGATAAAAGTGTCGGTGATTATCGATGAAAAATACATGGAGTTGGCGGTAAGGGCATTGCATTCAGCGTTTAAGTTGGGTGAGGCGGTTTCTGAAGTAACCGAATCTTGATAAAGGAATAAAGAATATTTTGCATAATGGATGGTTTATTTTTTATTAAGGGGCTACAATTATTTTGTAGGATTTGCCCTACAAGATTTGTAGGGCAAATCTCCGCTTTGAAAATTTAAACACAACTAAAGGGAAATTTTATTATGCTTATTCTTACGCGTCGTGTTGGTGAAACTTTGATGGTTGGTGATGAAGTTTCTGTGACTGTATTAGGTGTTAAAGGTAACCAAGTCCGTATTGGTATTAATGCACCTAAAGATGTTTCTGTTCACCGTGAAGCAATTTATCTTCGCATTCAAACAGAGCCAGATGATCAAGTTTCTGAAAATTAATTTCTAAAAAAGTCTTTACAAGATAAATGTGTCGTATATAATGCGGCCCACTTGTTACGGAGAGTTGGCCGAGTGGCCGAAGGCGCTCCCCTGCTAAGGGAGTATGGGGTGAAACTCATCGAGGGTTCGAATCCCTCACTCTCCGCCATTTCAAGTGTCTTTGTTTGGTGTATCTCGCTGTACAGAGATTGGGTTTTTTAGTGCACCAGTAGCTCAGCTGGATAGAGTACTCGGCTACGAACCGAGCGGTCAGAGG